>JAYENE010000282.1:0-2973 GCA_034721935.1 Thermodesulfobacteriota bacterium | reverse complement strand
AGGTGTTGAGGCGCTCGGCTGACAAGGCGCGAAAAAGCATGAATATCAAGCATATTCAGAATTTTCGCAACGCAGTCAGGCGGGATGCATCGGCGCCTGAAATGTGAAGTTATTTTTTGCCGAGCCCAAAGCATGATCGAGCGCTGGAATGATCAGGGTATTGGTGATTTTGAGCTTTTTTTGTTCGCACAAAAGAGGGGAAAGAAAACGACTTCTTAATAGTTAAAACATCATCTAAACATGCCAGGTTTTTGGGTAATATCCCTGTAGTTCAAATTTGCCTTGAAGATAGGATTTTGAAAAAGAGCAGCAATAGGCTTATAAGGGTTTCAGCCAGCCGATTTTTTAATAGTTGAAGATAGAGAATTAGGATCAGGCTATGAAATTGCGAGGAAATTGTACAGGAAGCTTTTATGGGGAAATTGTATAAAGATTCAAAGGTTGAATTAACAAGGTTTACCGCAGCACACTATGATTTTATCATGAATTTGACGAGTCTTGGCTGCTATACTCATTTTATAAAAGAAGCGGTTTCTTTGATGCATATACGACCAGAGGATAAGATTATTGACCTGGGATGTGGCACAGGAAGGAATGCTTGCCTGATGGCATCATACCTTTCTGAAAAGGGCAGATTATTAGGTATGGATATTTCTGATGAGATGGAAAAACAATTTTGTTCCCGTTTCAAAGAAGTAACAAATGTTTCTTTTCTTAAGCAGCGGATTGACCAGCCGTTTGAACTTACAGAATTGCTTGACAAGGCATTTATCTCATTTGTTATACATGGGCTCCCTCACGAGGTAAGAGAAAAAACCATTCAGAATGTCACTGATCATCTCAAGCCAGGGGGTAAATTCTTTATTTTAGATTATAACGAATTCTCGCTGCAGGATATGCCTCTGTGTTTACGTGTTCCTTTCAAGATCATTGAATGCCCCCATGCATTTGATTTCATAAAAAGGGACTGGAGAAAAATCCTCAGCGATTTCGGGTTCCAGACCTTTCATGAGCATTTGTTTTTCTGGAATTATGTAAGGCTGCTTGTGGCATCTTTAGAGCCTGGGAGCAAACCTTGATGGAGAGGATATAGGAGACGTCATGGGTGACTTTCGCAGGATCAAGCTGCAGGCGCTGGCCGTTCTTAAGGCGCCTGACTGGGAGAAGGGACTTGAGTCCCTGGTTGACATTCCGTCCAGGAAAATAATCGGCCCCCTGTTTTCGCTCCTCCTGCACCCGCCTGAAATCAAATGGCATGCTGTCACGGCCTTTGGCGTGATCGTGCCCAGGATGGCGGAACAAGACATAAATGATGCCCTGACCGTGATGCGCCGGTTTACCTGGAACATGCAGAGAAATTCCTCCAATTCCGGGTGGGGGATGTCCGAATCCATGGGCGAGGTCATGGCTCAAAGCGAACGCCTGGCTAAAAGATTCCATAAGCAGCTCATATCCTACATCCAGAATCCTGACTGCTTTGGTTCCGGTAACAATTACATAGAACACCCGCAGCTTCGGCAGATGGCATACTGGGGTCTGGGAAGGCTTTCCGAGGCACGGCCCAAGTTTACGGCCAAAGCCGCGCCCGACCTGCTTCAAGCCCTGTCCGGAGAAGGGGATGCATCAAAAGGGCTTATCTGCTGGACCCTTGGATTACTGAGGGCAAAAGAGGCCCAAAGCGCCATGGAAGAACTCGTTAACTCCGCAAGCGAAATGAAACTGTACCGGAACAGGAGGCTCACGAAGGTAACCTTGGGCGCACTGGCCAGAGAAGCGCTTCAGACTATACAGAATGAAAAAAAATGAAGAACCGGAGGTCAGAGGTCAGAGGCCAGAGGTCAGAGGTCAGAGGCCAGAGGTTTTTGCTGGTTTCGAGTTTCAAGTTGAACCCTGAACCCTGAACCCTGAACCCTGAACCGATCACTTTAGCTAATAATATGAAACATCACTCTATCCATACATATCGCCGCATTATACAAATTGGTGTAGCAATAACATTCATCATACTTCCATTGTTGAATCAATCAGGTTTTACCTTTATCTGGGGCAATTTCTTGAATATGCATATTGGCCCCTTGAATCTGACAGATCCCCTTGCTGTTCTTCAGGTAACTCTAAAAGGCCTGTACTTTCCGCCCAGACTTTTGATGAGCGCCGGAATAATTCTAATCATAGCCATGTGTTTTGGCGCTATATTTTGTTCATGGATCTGTCCTTTTGGTCTGCTCTCAGAATTAGTCCACGGACTGGCTAAACGTGTTTTACCTGATAGTTTTAAGAAATTAAATTTTCAAAACAGTGGATTTAAAATAAAGATATATATTCTATCATCAGGATTATTATTTTTTTTCTTATTTTGCACAACACCTGTCATTAACCAGATTTCCATGCCTTTCTGGTATTCTCAGATTTTTCAATACTTATTTATCCAAAAACATGTATCTTTTGCGGTGTTATTTGTCGCTGTAATTCTGTTTACAGAATTTATATCCCGCAAGCGTCTATGGTGCCGTTACATATGTCCTCAATCTTTTCTCCTTGTGATAGCCAAACTTCTCAATCCCTTTCATCTTAAAGTAGGTTACAATAAAGAAAAATGTATCAGTAATAAAAATAATAACCCATGCCAAAAAGCCTGTTCTCTCAGCCTTGATCCCAGAACTTTAGGCAATTTATTAGAAACAGAATGTAATAACTGCGGAGACTGTGTTGCAGCATGTAAAAAGTCGGGTAAAGCTCTCAATTTTCAATTTGGCCGGCATTTCTCATAATCAACTTATAAAAAAAGAGGTTTCCACAGCCCGCAAGGCAGTGGGGACGAGCAGATGCTACTAAAAAACATACAGATCAGAAATTTACAAACTCATTATCTGGTCAACCTGAGGCAGCGGACAATTAAATTTAAGAACGGCTGAAACTCGCACATAAGTGAGCGTAAAGAAATAACTTAGAGCAATCCTTTTATAAAAAGCT
>JAYENE010000281.1:0-2991 GCA_034721935.1 Thermodesulfobacteriota bacterium | reverse complement strand
ACTTGACTGAAAAGTGGCAGCGGCATCCTGCCGCTGATTCAAGAGGCTGGAAGCCTCTTCTACAATTTACAGTTTTTAGCTCCAATAAAAGTGTCAACTACTTTTACCTCAAAATGAAGGATGCCAACAATTAACAGTGAATCATTGATCATTGATCATTGATCATTGGGCTCTGCGCTCTAATGGATGCTCGCGCCTTTTTGAGATTCCAGAAGCGCTTGTGAAATAGTGCCCAGACCGGAACCGGCCAGCATCTGAACAGATTTTCTGTGCTTTTTACCCATTTTCTTGACTACCGAACACGCGTTGTGGCTGTTTATGTTAACCGGGCACAGGACAATATCAGCCCGCCTTATCCGGTTCTCAAGCGCTCTTTTGCCTCCCTTCATGTGACCGTCATAGTGTTCAAATCTGCCGCCATTCTCTTCAATCAACTGGCGGTAAAGCGATTCCATCCTGTCTATACCACCTACGATCAAGATCCGTTTTTGGCAGAGATCAAAGGACGGGCAAGTCTCATCACAACGATTCAGCGCGGAAATCTGGGCAACAATGTTTTCCATCTCCTCTTTCAAATGTTCATTCATCTCGCGCTGTCTCTCAAGTTTTGACAGTAACTTATTGTTTTGACCCTGGAGGATCTCCTCTCCTCGCTGGTAATTTACTATTTTTTCTATCAGGTTCGCCAGTTCATCATGTAATTGCTTGTTTTCATCCTTAAGCTCGAGCATCCTGGTATTTTCCCGCAGGTTTGGCAGATCCTTTTCAACCGCAAGTTTGTTTCTTTCAAGGAAGGCATATTGTCTGCGCAATTCCGCGTGCTGCCTTTCCAATCTTTTATTTTCTTTTTTTAATGTCCTCCTTATCTGGATTGACTCTTTAAACTTTTTATTCAGCTTTAAATTCACCTCCCGTTGAGAGGACAGACCCTGCCGTAATTTTATGTTGTGCCCGGCATTCAGATACATTTGCATATGAATGTCTCCAAAAATCGAGCCCACATCCTTTTCCTTTAGATCGGTCCGCGTGGCGGCAACCCATAGAAGACCGGCTATTTCACCTTTTTGAAAGTGTGTTTTCCAGGCATCAAAAAAAAGAGGTTTGTCAAGACTGAAAAATTTCGATGTCTCATGTTTGAATTTCCTGTGCAGGTATGCATCTATACGCGTAGAAAGCCTGTTTTTACCTGAGAGGCTGCGCACAAATATCCCGTGGATCTCATAAGCGCTCCGATTCTTGATAGAATTTCCCGTTTTTTTTAAAATCTTCTTCTGTTCTTCCAGGCTCAAACATGTACCCACAACCAGACATTTGAAATAGCTGTGAATCATCCAGGCCCTGCGCCGTGAAATGTTTTCAGCACACCCAGCCTTAACCGGTTCAACCGGCAAAAAAGGGTTGACATCCTGGTTCAAATCTATGTGACTCATAATACTATTACCTGGTGTTTCCATGCAAAACCCTCCTTCTTTCCTCTTTCTTTATTTTCCTCGAGATAAACAAAAAGGCGTAACTCAATTGTGTATTTTCCATCGAGTTACGCCTTCACTTTCCCGCCTGAGAGCGGGCCCGCATGACATCCCTGACTAATTTGATTCTATCAATACCTGTGTAAGTTTTTTACGTAAGGTCTCCAATCTCTTGGATTTAAATGCCCTCCTGGTTTGCTCCAGCACATCTATGGTTTCCTTGACAGCCTCTTTAAGATTAACTTCTTTATAATAACATGATGGCAAAAAGAACTCTTTTGTATTCCCGTCGCCCAGCCTTTGTTTCAGAATATCGGTCATAAGATGGCGTTGAATGTCTATTTTCAGGTGCAGCTCTTCAGCGCTTTTATCAATAACATTTATGATATCTTTTTTATTGGCGCGCTTCATAGCTTAGTATTACCTATTTTGGTTAGAACTATCTAATTCTCAAAAGAAAAAAATTTATTCTACGATGATCTTTTCCGCCATCCCGCGACCAATGGCCAGCCTGGAATCCTTTACCGCAATCATAACAGGTCCTGAACCACTTCGGTTTAAGATTTTAAGATTTATGCCCGGCACAAGACCCATGCTATAAAGCTTTGACCTGACCCCTCTTCCTCCACGTATATCTATAAGAGTGACATCTTTCCCCGGATCAATCCTGCTTAGCACCATTATTTTTCTACCCCCACCTCTTTCATAGTCTTTATCCTTACCCTGAATCCCTTTGCAAATTCTTTCATCCTGGCCAGACATTTATCAGGTTCCTGACCATGAATCCGGTATTCATCAAAATATTTCAGCCATTCTAACCCTACCCTCGGGCAGAATTGAATAAATTCCATAAACTCTATAAACCTGTCCAGGGTTGAGGCGCTGACAGCGTGTTCCATTTTACAGGCCTCTTCATCGGCTTTTTCAAAATCTATATTTAAAATATCCGTCAAAAAGCCCCGTAAGACTTGATGTCTCCGATGTATTTCTTTGCCAACCTCAAACCCTTTTTTTGTCAGCTCCAGGTACTCATATTTTTCGTAATCGATTAATTTTCTCTTGCTAAGGGTCTTAAGCATATTTGTAACCGTGGGCATCTTTACCCCAAGCCTGTTGGCAATATCCTTTACCCTGACAACTCTTTTTTCCTTACCCAGATTAAAAATAGCCTCCAGATAATCTTCCATAGCCGGTGTCAAAGGCTTCATCGAAATATCGTCTTTATTTTGCATAAACACCTTATTACTTAAAAGTCCAAAATTCTCTGAAAAAGCCTTTAAATTCCCCTTTGATGGGGATGATAATTTATTATTTCAGTATGTTACGAAAACTATGGACTCTCAAGTTTATTAGGAAGCGCGAATTATGTTTTGTGAACCTAATTAGCATTTGAAAATTTCCATGTCAAGCTTTTTTATTATACCTAAGTTGAGCGATTTATTGCGAAGATATGTGCCGAGATCTTGATGCATAAGGGTTTGCGAAAACCACAGGCATACCCGTGGATATGTCGAGGATTTTC
>JAYENE010000280.1:0-3005 GCA_034721935.1 Thermodesulfobacteriota bacterium | reverse complement strand
CCAATCTCTTGCGCATCAAGGGTTTGCGAAAATCCTCGACATATCCACGGGTATGCCTGTGGTTTTCGCAAACCCTTATGCATCAAGATCTCGGCACATATCTTCGCAATAAATCGCTCAACTTAGGGTTCGGCAAAAAATAAGTTCGCAATTTCAGGTGTTGAGGCGCTCGGCTGACAAGGCGCGAAAAAGCATGAATATCAAGCATATTCAGAATTTTCGCAACGCAGTCAGGCGGGATGCATCGGCGTCTGAAATGTGAAGTTATTTTTTGTCGAGCCCTTAGGTTAGATTTTATTTGAAAAATGATATATATAATATTAGTTACTTAAATTCAAGATTAATCTTTTGAAGCTGCAAGGGAAATTAATGGCCTGGAAAAGAGAGGACAGATTACTACTCAAACTCCTTTTCGGAGAGGCCTGCAGGGATATATTGCTGCAGTTTTCCCCTGGTTCTCTGGATTGGGATTATATTGTTGAGACCGCAACAAGCGAGGGTGTTGCCGCAGCGCTTTTTTATAAAATAAAAAAAAGCAATCTCGAAGAGATGATGCCTGCTGAAACCTGCCAATATTTGCAGAGACTGTATAATTCAAACCTGATGAAGAATATGTATGCGCTGGGCGAATTAAAGGAGATACTGAGCAGATTCAAAGATGAGGGAATACCGTTCATCATGCTTAAAGGAATTGCCCTGGCAGAACATATTTATCCGGTCATTGCTATGAGAGGGATGTCCGACATAGATATACTGGTAAAAAAAGATAGCCTTCAGAAGGTCGATAAATGCCTGTCCTCTTTTGGATATTTTCCCAGAGACAGCTCAGCGGCCAGAGCTGTTAATAATCCGGCAGGATACCTGGCCAGTCTTGATTATCGAAGGGATATGTCTTCGCTGTCGCTCCATATTCACTGGCATCTGGTGAATAGCTCGGTTCCGGCATATATGTTTGCTTCGCAGATAGATATGGAGCGAATATGGAAAATGTCGGTCCCCGCTATGATCGCCGATGTTGAGTCCCGCATACTTTCTCCCAGTTACCTGATAATCTATCTTTGCGAACATGCCTTGAGGATAGGCCATTCTTTTGATCGATTGATACTGATTTATGATATCTTTCAATCCATAAAAGTCTATGAAAAAAGTATTGACTGGGACTTTATCATTAGAGAGAGCCGGGATTTTAACCTGTCAAGATTGTTGTATTTCAGCTTGACTATTGTCAGAGATTATTCATCTTTAAGCATTTTGGATAAGGTCATAAATAGCTTGCGGCCATCACATATCACTATTGGTGAGAGATTTTTCCTTTTTCTTCAACTTTTCAACAATAGGATAAGGGGTAGCAGCTATCTGATTTACCTAACATTGAATAGGGGTTTTATTAATAAATGCCGGTTTTTGTTCAGAACGTTCTTTCCTCCGCCGCATATCCTGTTTCAGAGGCAGTATGATAAGAATTCGGAATTCAGAGAATCATATTATCTGTTTCGTATATATGAGGTCGTAAGGTATATTGCAACCGCTCTATTTTATGTTATTATGAAAAAAGCGCGGGGAAGGGATATGCAATAATATGTTGATGTTATAGTTTTTTTGAGATATTTATACAGATACAGAACGTTGCTCATTGCTCGTTGCTGGTTTTAAGATGTTTTTCAAATGACCAGCAACCAGCAACCAGCAACGAGCAACCAATGACTAAACCGGTTTGGCGGAGAATTACAGAATGATATACAGAATACGAAACATATTTTTGGCCGTTATTGCCAGCCTGTTTATTTTGTCTCTTTCAGCCTGCACGTTTGAGGCAAAAGGAATACCGGTAAAGGAATTTGAGCGGCCTGAAGCCCTTGCAAAAATAGATGCGGCAAAGCAAAAGAAAATGGAAGAAGCGGTTGCCACGATGAGCCGGGTTACAGAAAATAGTGTGTTTACAGAGATACGTGGTGTTCCCGAGTACAAGATAGGCCCCGGCGATATTCTAACCATCACTTTCTGGGATGTAGCCAAACCTGTGCCGTATAGCACCGCGGTCAGGCCGGATGGAAAGATATCCTATTCATATATGGATGACATTACAGTGGCGCGCCGCACTTCCCATGAGGTGGATGAGATACTCACGAATGCGCTTAAAAAGTATATCAGGGAACCGAGGGTTGATGTTGTGGTAAAAGAGTATAAAAGCAAAACCGCCCTTCTGTTCGGGCAGATCAACCGTCTTGAAACAGGGGTTTCAGGTCCTGGAAAATATCCTCTGATGGGCAAGACAAAGATACTTGACCTTATCGTAATGGCAGGAGGGCCAATTGCGGGTGAGGAATTTGCAAACGCGGATCTCAGGAAAGTGGAAGTGGTAAGAAAGGGGAAAAGCTTTACAGTCAACCTTTACAGGGCGATGTTCAAAGGGGATATGAGTCAGAATATTGTTATAGATGATGCCGACATTGTAACAGTCCCTGAGCTTCCAGCTTATGGAGAGAGGGTGTATGTTTTTGGAGAGGTAAAAACCCAGGGGATATACAAGCTCAAGGATGCCTATGATCTTTTAGCGGCTATATCCAAGTCAGGCGGCACGACAAGGGTGGCTGTGGACTCGGATATAAAAATTATCAGAGGCTACGAGGAAGATCGAGAAAAGCCGATTATACTTGCTGTAAACCTTGATGAGATATTAAAAAGAGGAGATATGGCCCAGAATATTCCGTTGAAAGATGGAGATGTGGTTTATGTCCCGAGAACAGTGATAGGCGATATCAATGAATTTATAGTAAATACCACGCCGCTTTTGGACTATCTGCTCTATCCCGACAAGTACAGAGATGCATATTTTAATCCGGATACCATGCTTCGTTTTAATAAGCTTCATTAGTTGTAACTTAGGGTTCGGCAAAAAATAAGTTCGCAATTTCAGGTGTTGAGGCGCTCGGCTGACAAGGCGCGAAAAAGCATGAATATCAAGCATATTCAGAATTTTCGCAACGCAGTCAGGCGGGATGCAT
>JAYENE010000279.1:0-3008 GCA_034721935.1 Thermodesulfobacteriota bacterium | reverse complement strand
GGGGCGGGTTTGAAACCCGCCCCTACGATGGATTGTGAAATTGCTATAGGGGACAAAATGGCGAAAAGCGTCCCGCTTTATGTTGATAGCCCACAATCTCACCGGATGCCATAAAAGAAGTCCTAAAACGCCTGTTAAAACTAAACCACGAAATCCACGAACAGGAAGTAAAAGCCGGCCTGCACACAAAAGGAAAAACCAAAAATAAACAAAAAGCCGATGCATCAAAACAGATAAAGTTGTTTTAAAAAATACATTCAAAAATTATAAAAAAAATCAACATGTACTCGTCAAGTGGTTTTAAATTTGATATTAGACGGAAACTAACAAATAACTGCTATAATTTAGGAGTATGATTTTGACTGATAAGGTATGGCGATGGAATTGTAAATTGTCGTGGGAACTGTTCAGCTCCGCTGTCTATGATTATAGAAATGTATCTTCGGAAAAAAAGGTTCACCGAAAACATGCCATGTGCAAAAATGGTTTATTTAGTTCTGTTACAGCGGTTGAGGCATACTTAAATGAAGCGCTATCACAAGAAGAAAAGTGGTCTCAAAATAAACTTAAGAAGTCATTTAATGATAAGCTGCTATTTTTCGATTTAGATATTCCTAAATATGAGGCCAAGACTATCAGGAACAATTTTTTAGTTCACCATAAACGTATCGACCAAAGGTATTCTATTAAAATCAATTCCTCTATTTTACTTGACTCAATTGAGACAGCTCAGGAAATAATCGCTAGAATTTGTTTTAAAAGGGGCGTTATTTTCCCATATTGGATTACATGTGTTAATTTTGTGAATCCATCACATGATCTAGATATTAGCTTGTCAAATGAATAAGAATTTTGGCGGCATATCAGCTAGAGCAAATTGTTCAATGGCATAGCCAAAATTATAGATTCAGCAGGAAACATCTATCTTCCTTCTGATTGGAAAGATTATAACTATTTATATTATGGTCTATGAGAAATGCTAAAAGAAAGCAATTTCCATCTTGATGCCCTAAGCATAAAAGATAATAGATTCCCCAAAATGCCTTATTTAACCGTAAAATATTGGGAGTAGGATTATAACCATAAGGATTGTGTCGACCTGAAAGGTCGATTTCAATCCTTTTATGTTAAGCGGTGTATGAGGTCAAACAGTACGTTTCGGCACAGGTATGGCCCAATGCCGTTTTTTGTGCTACTAATGATTTTTTAGCAAGAGCTTCATTAATAAATATCATATTTATATCTTCTAATGAAACAACATATAGCAAGTTAAAGGGACATTAGGAAAATGAATTGGAATTACTTATTAATATCTATTGTTTTCGGTTCAGGCACAATCCTTGGGTTTGGATTTACCATGTTGGCTGAGCACATTAAACGAGGTCGGCCTCAACGTGATTGACTTAAACGCGCAAATCAATTTCTCACACTAAGGGCTCGACAAAAAATAACTTCACATTTCAGACGCCGATGCATCCCGCCTGACTGCGTTGCGAAAATTCTGAATATGCTTGATATTCATGCTTTTTCGCGCCTTGTCAGCCGAGCGCCTCAACACCTGAAATTGCGAACTTATTTTTTGCCGAACCCTAATTATCGGGGAAATTCAAAACGGAATTGAACGCTGTAAATTCATAAAGCAGCTTCAGGATAATTCAGTGGAGAAAGTGAAAAAAGAAATACAGCACAATGAAGAACAACTAACAGAAAAAGAGATGGAAGAAGAAATAAAAAAAAGAATAAAAGTTTCTCCATCGCGAATCTATGTTTCATTCTGGGACTCTATAATGATTGAACTTTCACAAGGTATTGAAAATACCGAAGTCTTTAGACTACTTCACTCGATATATTCCCGATTTGATTTGGTTAACTTTAATATGGAACGAGGTGATTTTCTTATGGGAGCCAATTTCGCTGATACTCATATTCCAAAAATCGAGCATAACTTATCCGAGCTCAAAAAGCATGTTCCTTTACAAAGCCCACAGACTTTTCTGGAAAAATTAAAGCGTTTAAAAAAACGTTTTTCTGAAAGAGTTGGTAGGTTGGGTTGAGGCACAAAACCCGACAATAATGACCTGTAAGAGCAGTTTTAGGAGGAGGTAAGCTTTAATTTTGAAAAAATTGAGGTGAAAAAAATGAGTGAGAAGGATATACGCTGGAAACAGCGATTTCAGAATTTTGAGAAAGCATATATGCGTTTGAAAGAAGCAATGGAAATGGAAGAATTAACCGAACTTGAAAGAAATGGATTGATTCAGCGTTTTGAGTTTACACTTGATCTTTCATGGAAGGTAATGAAAGATTTTCTGGAAGAACAAGGATTTGCTTTTAAACCTTCACCCAACGACACATTTCGGATGGCTCAACAGAGTAATTATATTACTTATGCGCAAGAGCTGATTGATGGGTTAGACATAAGAAATGAGCTTTCACATGATTATAGCGGTGAAAAATTTGAACGTTTGGAGCAAAAATTAAGAGAAGAAACCTTTGTTGCATTAAAAAAACTGCACCTCTTTTTTGTAAATGAAAAAGCAAATGGTTAGGCCCAATTATTCCATGAATAAAAAAGAAAAAAATGCTTTTGGACTTACAGATAGGGATATTAAAACATTACAGGATATTTTTAAAAAATATCCTGATGTGCAAAAAGTTTTTATATTTGGGAGCCGGGCTAAAGGAACTTGCAAACCAGGCAGTGATGTTGATTTGGCAATAATGAACGAAGGTGTGAAAGATACGTTTATCCGCGAAATGGAAAGCGATTTTGAAGACAGCAGCCTGCCCTATATCGTTGATTTGGTAAATTACCACACCATAAAACACCCCGAACTAAAAAATCATATTGATAGGGTCGGATTGCCTTTTTATGTAATGAGGGACGTTGTTACCTTCTGAAGTTATGCCAGATATTCGCTTTCCAAGTGTCATTATAGTTACCGGGGAGTGGACACTGGTTCGTTATGATCTTTTTGCGATTAGCAGGGTTCTTCCGACGGTTCCTA
>JAYENE010000278.1:0-12574 GCA_034721935.1 Thermodesulfobacteriota bacterium | reverse complement strand
GCTGATGCATCCCGCCTGACTGCGTTGCGAAAATTCTGAATATGCTTGATATTCATGCTTTTTCGCGCCTTGTCAGCCGAGCGCCTCAACACCTGAAATTGCGAACTTATTTTTTGCCGAACCCTTATTGGGAAGTTACATCAATTATTAATAACTAATTGTTAATTAAGGATAAAAATATGTTTCAACACTTATGGGTAAAGGCCTGACCTAACACTTAACACCTAACACTTAACACTTAACACCTACTAAGCTTGTGTGCTTTTTGCTCAACCTGGATTGCCATCTCCATTTTAAAATCATCCAGTATTTTTCCAAGTTCAGGATCGGAAACAGCAAGTATCTGGGCTGCAAGTATGCCGGCATTTTTTGCCCCTGGTTTGCCGATTGAAACCGTGGCAACAGGGATGCCGGGAGGCATTTGGACAGTGGAAAGGAGTGAGTCAAGACCTTTCAAGACAGAAGAATCGATGGGAACCCCTATGACCGGAACAGCAGTATGCGAGGCAATTACTCCTGCAAGATGGGCTGCGTGTCCTGCGCCGGCAATGATAACCCTTATCCCACGTTTTTGGGCAGAAGATGCAAATTCAGATGTCTTTTTGGGACTCCTGTGAGCAGATGCGACAGTCATTTCATACGGGATGTTGAATTTTTTCAAGATTGCAATTGTTTCTTCCATAACAACATAATCGGAATCGCTTCCCATAACAATCCCTACCTTTGGAGGCTTTTTTAGCCTTTCAACAGCCTTTTGCCCTATATCCTTGCGATAATATACATTGTTCCACGATATTTTCGAGACAGCCCTGTAAGCTTTTGATATTGCATTTGTGATGGAATCTCCAAGAGCTGTAACTCCCAGGACGCGTCCGCCGTTTGCAACAACTGTTTTGTCCTTTGCGGCCGTGCCGGCATGAAAAACAACAACATCTTTCATGCGGCCAACCTGTTTTAAACCTGCAATCGGCACCCCTTTTTTGTATGAGCCGGGATACCCGCCGGATGCCATGACAACGCATATTGATGCTCTCTCGTCGATTTCCAGCTTGCATTTATCCAGCCTTCCTTGAATTACAGCCTCCATTATCGGAATTATGTCGTTTTTCATACGGATTAACAGGGGCTGAGTCTCAGGATCTCCAAAGCGCGCATTAAATTCAAGGACTTTGATTTGATCCTTATCAATCATGAGTCCTGCATACAGAACCCCTTTGTATGGACGATCTTCAGCTTCCATAGCACGCACGGTCGGTATCATAATATCTTCCATAATTCTTTTGCTTATATACTTATCTACTATCGGAGCTGGAGAATATGCCCCCATACCTCCTGTATTCGGCCCTTTGTCGTTTTTATATATTGGTTTGTGATCCTGGGAAGAAGGAAGGGGAAGCACGGTTTTGCCGTCAGTAAAGGCAATAAAAGAGACCTCTTCGCCGAACAGGCATTCCTCAACTATTACCTTGTTTCCTGCATCACCAAAGTCTTTTTTTATCATTATTTTTTTTAATGCATTTAGCGCTTTATTAACTGTCGAACATACAATTACACCCTTGCCTGCAGCAAGCCCGTCAGCCTTTACAACAACAGGGGCGCCCATTTTCCGTAAATAGGTTTCAGCCTTTTTGTAATTGGTAAATGTCCGGCCCATAGCGGTCGGGATCTTGTATTTATTCATCAGGTTTTTTGCAAAGGATTTGCTGGATTCTATTTCAGCAGCCTTTTTTGTTGCTCCAAAGATTTTCAGGCCTTCAGCTTCAAAAATATCGACTATTCCGGAAGAAAGCGGCCCTTCCGGACCCACAACGGTAAGATCAATTTTTTTATCTTTTGCAAATAAAACAAGTTTATCTATATCTTCTACGCTGATCGGCACGCAGGTTGCTATGCCGGCTATTCCCGCATTCCCGGGCGCACAATATATTTTTACTTTCGGACTTTGAGCAATTTTCCAGACAAAGGCATGTTCTCTGCCGCCGCTGCCGATTACTAAGACTTTCATGATACCCCCATAAAACAGTTCACGGTTCACAGCTCACGGCTTACAGTTTTTTAATAAATTGTGTTGTAACTACTCAGGTGGATAGGCTGAAGGCTGAAGACTGTTAGGAAAAAGCGCATTTTTGAAGCCATGTTTGATGTAAGAATCAGACCCGCCTGCCTCGCATGAGCGAAAGCTTGAACTGTGTTGACTGTTTCTTTTGGTCAAGAGCGATGGCGGGCAGGTATTTCCGCCAAAGTATGGCAATCGTGCTTTTCTGACCCCTGCGGCCTTCAGTCTAAACAGCTTCAGCCTGACTACGTGAGTAGTCCTAATTCTTAATGTTCTGTATTTCTTTGTATTTAAACCTATCTGCATTCATCTGTGTGAATCTGTGGCTGAATAGTTACATTGTGTTTTTATCAACCGTTAGCTGTAAACTGTTAACCGTGAACGGTTACTGCACGTTTAAGTTGTTGCGAGTTTTTCCAGCAAATCCTGCTTTATCTGATCGAGCTTTTCTCTATCTATCTTTGCCCCTTTAATGCCGGCGTTTAACGAAATCTCCGAAAGATAATATTTGCCGTTATCGGCTATCATCAGATCTATATGAGCAAAGGGAAATTTGCCGCGTTTCATGACGGCGCGGCAGAATTTCTCTTTTTCTTTATCCAGATTATAAGGAGAACTTTTGCCGCCTGCGGCTATATTCATCCTGAAATTATCCGGATTATACCTGGTATATGCCTCAACATAATCGCCGACAATGATTATCCGCCCATCTATATAATTTTCCAGAAGTGGCTGCACAACAAAGGGATATGAAGTCTCTGACATGAAACTATAAAGGTTTTCAATTGTTTCCCACTTCTTGATTCCAAAACCGCAGTGCAGACGGTTTTCCTTGGTTACAACAGTGCCGATATTATTTTTATTGTAGTGGTTTATGGATTTAATCATGTCCGCCCGTCGCTCAATAACGTATGTATGAGGTAGCATCCAGTTCTGAAAAACAATGGCCTGGGCGACTTTGGAACTGTTTAAGACTTGTGCAAGAGCGGAGGGGAAGCAGCGCACACCTCTTTCAAGCAGGTCGATAAGCATGTATCGTTTCAGGTATTTTGATGATATAATTCTTCCTATGATAACATCGTTGCTGCAAAGTTTATGATAATGCTGCTTGAATTCGCTATTTTTTCTGATGATCATGAGAATATCCGCTTTTTTTATGTCTGTAACCGTTCACAGGTTCAAAGGTTCAAGGTTCAGAGGTTCGCAGTTCAATGCAAATCTCAACTGTTGATACGTCAAACCTGAATTTTGGTTGCGACTTTGGGTTGAAAGCGCAAATTCATGTTTCAGCAGGTTGATTAATACGCAAAATAGCGAAATAATTCGATTGAGAGACCCGCTGAAACTCATTTATTTTATTTGGCTTAAGCAAAAAAGCAACCCTGAACCTTTTGAACCCTGAACCTGTGCACGGCTACTTATGTCTTTCAATGCTAAGCTCTATCAACCTGTCAAGAAGCCGGTCGAAACTAATTCCCGCGGTTTTTGCGGCCAACGGGAAAAGACTTTTTTTTGTCATGCCTGGTATAGTGTTGGTTTCAAGAACATATATATCTTTATTGTCGAGGATCATATCGGTTCGGCTGTACCCTTTGCAGCCAAGAGCCTGGTGGGCCATTTTTGCATATGTTTTGGCCTTCTCAGTTAGATTATCATCAATACGGGCAGGGCAAATTTCCCGGGTGATTCCGGCAGTATATTTTGCATGAAAATCAAAAAAATCATGTTCTTTATCAGGTATAATTTCAACAATAGGGAAAACCTCCGGCTTGTCATTACCGATAACCGCGCCTGTAAGTTCAATGCCTTTGATATATCTTTCGATAAGGATCGTGTCGTCGAGAGCAAAAGCGCTATCAACGGCGTCTTTAAGTGAATCTATTGATTTGACCATGGACATTCCGATGCTTGAACCGCCGTTAACCGGTTTGATTACCAGGGGTATGCCTAATTGATTAACATATTTTTCAGGATTGATTTTATCGCCTCGCTTGATTGGAATATATGGCGGGACAGGGATGCTGGATTGTTCATAAAGCTTTTTTGAAACAAGCTTGTTCATTGCAATAGCGCTTCCAAGAACTCCTGATCCCTGATATGGAATATGAAGAAGGTCGAGGAGACCCTGGATTGAGCCATCTTCGCCAAAAGGCCCGTGCAATATTATCAGGGCAACATCAATTTTAGATGCATCTGCCATCAAACGGTCAAGGTCTGTTTTTGGATCATACCTTGTTACAATGTATTTTTCCTTGTCCAGAGCTTCATAAACCTGGTCCCCTCCATAAAGGGAGACCTTTCGTTCAGAAGAAATGCCACCGGAAAGAAGAGCAAGAGTTAATTTTTTCATTATCTATAATCGAAACAGCTCGACGATTTTATTATTAATCACCACGAAGGATATGAAGGATTTTTTTCTTTACCTTCGCTTACTTCGTGCTTCGTGGTAAAAAGCACTTGCGATTTTATTATTAATTACCGTCAAATGATTTAAAAATCTGCTGTTTAGCTTTGTTATATTCATCCCGGGTAATCAGGTTATTTTCAAGCAGGTTGGCAAGCTCCGTGAGTTCTCTGATACGCATAGCGCTTGAGTCCTCTAATTGCAAAAATTGTTTTGATTGGTCATTGCCCAATGCCGGTATATTGCTTGGTCTGCCTATTTTAAAAGAGGCAAGCCCTCCTAAAACGCTTACTTCAACCGGTCTTCCGCTAAACATTGGGGAGCTTAGGGTTTCTTTAAGAGTCTTTCCTTCCTCTTTCATACGTCTGTAAATATAATATGCAGTGGCAGTTATTATTACGCAGCCGCCTATAAAAATCCATAGCATATAATTAATAATGCCGCGGAAAAAAATAACCATAAGCCCAACACCTGCAAACAAAAGAACATGAAGTAGGACAATAAAATAGGCCAGCATGACCCCTTTAAAAAGACTTTCCCCAGCTTTTTTTTTCTTAAACAGCATCGGTTATTTATTAAGCCTGTTTTGCGGTTCAATACGTCTAATAAGCTTTGCTTCATATTGCTGAGGCGCTTCAAACATTACTGGCGTATTTCGCATTGAATTCAGCTTCATAATCAAAAAATTCAGTTTCTTTAACAAGCAATATTTTTCACAAGATTCTTTCATGCCTGACAGAAGCTCTTCAGTTTTATTTATTTCCTTTTTTAATTCAAGTTCAAGGGGAAGGCAGTCTGCATTTTTCAATATTTTATAGGCAAGGCTTAGTTCTCCTGAAACACGTCCCTCATCTTCAAATACAAGAGGTTTGCCGGAGCCCTGCAGATTATCAAATTCCCCATTTTTTTGGGCCTGCTTTATACGCTCTTCTACGATTTTTTCAAAGCCTGTAATCATAATAATAGATTATCGAGTCCTTGACCCCATATATACTAACTTAACAATTAATTATTAGCAATTGATTATTGATTATTTTCCACTTTTTGCGAACCGTGTTAAGTGTTAGGTGTTAAGTGTTAAGGATATGATTAAGCAGGCAATTGCTTTAACCTAACACCTAACACTTTACACTTAGGGCTCGCTCAAAAATAACTTCACATTTTAAGCGCCGATGCATCCCGCCTGGCTGCGTTGCGAAAGCTCGGAATATGCCTGATATTACTCCACTTTCGCGCCTTGCCAGCCGGGCGCCTCAACACTTAAAATTGCGAACTTATTTTTGAGCGAACCCTTAACACCTGATGAATTCGTTTTTTTACGAATTTATTAAAATAATATACTTGATATTATGATATTATCAAGCTCAAAAAATAAAAAGACTCCTCTATTAAACTTTAAGAGGAGCCTTTATTAACCTAAGTTGAGCGATTTATTGCGAAGATATGTGCCGAGATCTTGATGCATAAGGGTTTGCGAAAACCACAGGCATACCCGTGGATATGTCGAGGATTTTCGCGAATCCTTGATGCGCAAGAGATTGGTGCAGATCGAGTAAAAAATCGCTCAATTTAGGTTAAGTAAAGATGGTGGCGATGCAGGGAATTGAACCCCGGACACTACGGATATGAGCCGTATGCTCTAACCAACTGAGCTACATCGCCAAGGACCTTCGGCCACCTTTAGCCAATAGCTATCAGCCAATAGCCAAAGGTAAATTAAAACTTTTGTAACATTTTAACTTTTAGGAAAGATGACCGCTTCAAGTATAATTAAATTTGGGTGCGGCTCTTTTAGAACCACGCAAGCAGATTCGTAGTACTAATTCTAGAATCAACATGTTAGGCGAATAATGCTCTTGAAGTCAATATTAATGACTGTTCCTTTTTCTGCCTATCTTTTACCCAGTTTACTTGCGATAATGGGCGCTTATCCTTTAGTCGCTTGCATATGGTTAACTTATCTTTGATCTTTTTGAATTCATCATTCGATAACATACTGATTTCTTTGAGGCTAAAGTCGTTTTAAAAGAGCCGCAGCCATTAAATTTGATGAACTCGTAAAAAGTCCAAAAATACCGTTTTCCGTCATTCCGGCGAAAGCCGGAATCCAGTAATTACGCATAGTTACATAAAACAGTTTCGCCTTAGTCTGCGTAATAAGTACTTTTTACGAAACTATCAAATTTAAACCAGGAAAAACTCACGTATAAGAAATCGTAAAGAAAGAACAGGCCATAATAAAAATAATAATTGTGACAAGCAAGATGATTTTTTATAAATAACAATATCGTATCAGGTTCTTTCTTAACGATTTCTAATACATTCAAACAGTTTCCTGTTTTAAATTTAATCACACTTAAAGCTCGATTGCGGATAATTTGTTGCATAAGGCTAAAATATAACAAAATTTTTAGCAGCTTACGTTTATATAGTCAAGAAATAATCGGTTCTATGCGGGGGGTGCAATACAAAAAAGCGACACCATGAAGATAATACAGTTTAGCCATTGAACATACTGATTTAATGTCGAATGTCGAACAGGGAATGTCGAATAATGAAGGAAGGAAAATCTATTTAAATTCCACTTATGGGCATTATTTGCTCCAAAACAATCTAATAGAAACATCCGCACTTCGACATTCATAATTCCCTGTTCGACATTCGACATTCAAAAAAACTACCCAATTTAATGTCTTATAACTTTTTTGTATTGCACCCCTATGCGGGAGAGGATCCCGCAATTTCAACTGTGTACTCTTTTATGGTGTCGGGAATATTTGGAAACACTATCATAAACGGGAGCAGTTTGCCCGGCTTAACATTTACATTCGATTTATTATCGCCCAGACGGTTTGCAAGTTTTTTATTTATTGAATTCATATCCATATTTGACAGGTCATGGTCAGACAATACATTGCCGCAGTAAACAGTTGCTGATTTTGAATGAACTTTTCCTTTGGCATAGAGTTTTCCTGTTACTCTAATAAAACTACGTGCTCCGGAATATTCATTTTTAACTTTGCCTGATATAATAAATAGTTTTCCGATCATAGACTTGTCGATGAATTTATCAGCAATATCAAAAGTATTTATTTTGAGATTGCCAACATCCTGAACAACCGGCTTAGTCAGATCGCTGATAAAAGGAATCTTGATATTCATGCTTTTTAGCGCCACATAGGCGCCACCCGTCAAAAGCGCTACAATCAAGGCAATCAGCACCGGAGTGCTGATACGTTTTTTTTCAGCAGGCGCTGTTTCTTGTTCAGTTGTTGCCGGCATTTCTTCTGTTTCAACATCAGCCTCCAGTGGTTTTTCAACCTCTTCTGCTTTTGGTTGATCAGCCTGAGCCCCTAAATCTACAGTTTCTGCGGATTCCTCTTTAGCTTCTTTTGTTATTTCTTCCTCAGCAGAGATTTCATCTTCATGCAATTCTTCCTTATCAATAGCTTCAAGTTCAAATTCCAGCTCAGGTTCTTCCGGCGTTTCTTCAGCAACAGGCTCGGCGTCCAGCTCAAGTCCAAGCAACTCTTCGGGCTCTTCTTTTACCTCGGTTTCAGGTTCCGACTCTTCTTTTAAATTCAAATCCGACAGTTCTATTTTGTCTTCTTCGATTTCAATGGCTGGTTCTGTTTCTTCCGGCGTTTCTTCAGCAACAGGCTCGGCGTCCAGCTCAAGTTTAAGCTCTTCAGTCTCTTCTTTGGCCTCGGCTTCAAGTTTTGGTTCTTCTTTTGTATCAACCATTTTTTCTATATCGAACAGATCGAGGTCTTCTTCCTCAATTTCGAGAACTGCTTCAGGTTCTTCCGAAATTTCAACCTGTTCGACAGATTCTGCCTCAACATCGGAATCTACGGTTTCAGACCCAACCATTTCTTTATCTGGTTCAACAGGTATTTCCATCTCAACTGGCGGATAGGCCAGAAAAATATTTTGACATTTTGAGCACCGGACTTTGGAGCCTGTTTGTTTTAAAAGATTTTCATCTAAATTAAACTTTGTGTTGCATTTTTCACAGGTTATAATCATAATATGCTCCATTATCTATGAGCCTGCCCGAGAATACCTTTTCATGTCATCTCGACCGGAGGGAGAAATCTAAAACTTGTGTATTTTCAGCATAATAAGATTTCTCGCTTTGCTCGAAATGACAGCCTTGCTTAGTTTTCGTTCAGACACTATCTATAATTTCAAGCGATAAATCTCTGCTAAATGCCTGAAATTTTCATTATAATCAATCCCATATCCAACAATGAATCCTTCTTTTAATACGTGGCCAATATAATCAACCTTAATATCTACCTCACGCCGCTCATGTTTATCAAGCAGAGAACAAATCTTTACAGACTTTGGGCCAAAAGATTTCAGATAATCAACAAGATAGTTTAAAGTCAAACCTGTATCTACAATATCTTCGACTATTAGCACATCCTTATTTTTTATATCAAGCTCTATTTCTTTGGTCAAGCGGATGTTGCCTGATGAAGAGGTGCCGGAACCATAGCTGAATACACGAACAAAATCGATCTTAACAGGAATGGTAAGACTGCGCATTAGATCGGATAAAAAAACAAATGCTCCTTTTAAAACACCGATAAGGACAAGTTCGCTGTTTTTATAGTCAGATGAAATCCTGCATGCAAGGTCATCTACTATCTTGTCAATACTATCTTTTTTAAGTATGGGAATTAGTTCAGATATAATTACAAACCACCCTTTGCCAATTGTTTAATCAGCGATTTTTGCTTATCGTTAAGGTTTTTCGGCAGATAGATGCGGATAATTACAAAAAGATCCCCTTTCCCTTGACTGTGCATATTTGGGAGTCCGTAGCTGGAGAGTCTCATTTTGGTTTTATGCTTTGTTCCGGCGGGTATTTTTAAACTCAACGTCTTTCCTTCGACAGTCGGAACAGATATGCTGGTTCCGAGAAGGGCTTCGCTCAATTTTATTTCCCTGTTTATATAAAGGTTATATCCTTTTACACTGTAAACCGGATCGGCAAGCGCTTTGGATTGAATGTACAGATCCCCGGGAGGCCCTCCATAAGGACTCTGCTGACCTTTTCCCGCAAGACGCAGTTTTTTTCCTGAAATCATTCCCTTTGGAATCTTTATTGTTACATTTTCACTGCGACCATTATGTTGCAATCTTACTGTTTTGCTTGTTCCGGTTGCCACTTCCTGTATTGTAAGATGTAATTCATACAGCAGGTCAGATCCTTTAATCTGAGCCTGCTGGTGTCTTGGACACGTGCCAAAAGGGGAATCATTTTCAAAGGCAAAGCGCATACCGCCGCGCTTACCATTGGAAAAGCTTGTGCCGCCCATGCCGAACTCTCTTAGAATATCTGAAAAATCAAACCCTTTAAATATGTCTTCCTGTGAATACCGCTGCTTGAATCCGGTTGAGCCGAATGTATCATATTGACTGCGTTTTTTCTTGTCGCTAAGAACAGCGTAAGCCTCGCTTATTTTCTTAAACATTTCTTCAGCCGTTTTATCCCCTTTAGTATGATCGGGATGATACTTCATAGCGAGCTTCCGATAAGCCTTTTTGATTTCCTCATCAGAAGCGTTCTTGCTTATACCAAGTATTTTGTAATAATCGGTTGCAGACATTTGTATTTCCTTCGTGCTTCGCGGGTAACTTCTCAATAACCTCTGGCAATATTCGGAAATACAGCCGTAGGGGCGGGTTTATCCCGCCCGAATCGACTCGGCAGGCGGCGTAAAGCCGCCCCTACGGGAGATTTCTCATCACACGACCAACTAATTGACAAAACTTCGGTAGATGCTATTGCCCTGACTTATTGAGAAGTTACCTTTGTGATGATTAAATACTTAAAATAAGTAGTAAAGTTTAAGATGTCAACTTTTAGCCTTTAGCTTTTTTTTCTAATGCTTTAATGCCGATCATCAGCGCAGAAAGCGCGGCAGGGGTAATTCCATCTATGCGGGATGCCTGGCCAAGTGATGACGGCCTTATGGAAGAGAGCTTTTCTTTCAGTTCATTTGAAAGGCCGTGCACCCCGGAAAAATCAAAAGCTTCCGGTATTTTCATGCATTCCATATTTTTGAATTTACCGATTTCTTTAAGCTGCCTTTTAATATAGCCTTGGTATTTGATTTCTATTTCCACTTGCCTGGCAACATTTTTGCTTATATTGTCAGGGCTTTTGGCTAATATTTCAACGCCATGATAGTCAATCTCCGCTCTTTTAAGAATCTGGTCAAGATATATACCGCTGCTCAGTGGCATTGTCCCTTTGTTTTGCAAATAATCGTTTGTTTTTTTTGTCGGCTTAACAAGTGTCTTTTTTATTCTCTTTATTTCTTTATTGATCTGTTTTTTTCGTTTCTTAACATCATGAAGCGTTTCATTGTCGATAAGACCCAGCTCATATCCTGTTTCCGTTAACCTTAAATCAGCATTATCTTCTCGCAGCATAAGCCTGTATTCCGCCCTTGAAGTAAACATGCGATAAGGCTCACGTGTTCCTCTCGTGACAAGATCATCGATCATAACACCCATGTAAGCCTGGGATCTGTCAAGAATAAAGGGGGGTCTTGCCTGAACCTTGCATGCTGCATTGATTCCTGCCCATATGCCCTGGGCGGCAGCCTCTTCATAACCCGATGTTCCGTTGATCTGACCGGATAAAAACAGTCCTGCAATCCGCCTGGTTTCAAGTGTGGGTTTAAGCTGCAAAGGGTCGACATAATCGTATTCTATGGCATACGCCGGACGCATTATTTCAGCCTCTTCCAGCCCTTTTACGGATCTGACAAAGCGCACCTGAATTTCCATGGGGAGGCTGTTCCCAAGGCCGCTGGCGTAAATTTCATCAGTATCAAGGCCTTCAGGCTCAAGGATAATCTGGTGCCTGTTTTTATCCGGAAATTTGACGATCTTATCTTCAAAAGAAGGGCAGTACCTGGCGGAGACCCCTTTTATGATTCCACCATACAGGGCGGATCGTTTTAGATTGTCTTGCACGATCTTGTGGCTGTTCTGATTTGTATGTCCGATGTAACTTGGAAGTTGCGGCATAATAATCTCGTTGGTGAAAAATGAAAACGGGGCAGGGGAGCGCTCTGAGTCCTGCTTTGTAAACATCGAAAAATCAATGCTTGTTTTCCTGAGTCTGGGAGGGGTGCCGGTTTTCATTCTTCCAAGTTTAAATCCCAGATCCTTGAGATGTGCGGGAAGACCATAAGAGGCAAACTCCCCGGCTCTTCCGGCCTTGATTGAATTAAATCCTATATGTATTAAACCTCTTAAGAATGTTCCTGTGGCCAGAACAACCGCTTTAGCCTGATATCCGAATCCTGTATTATCCTCAACGCCTGCAATTTTGCCGTCCTCTATAACAAGTTTTTCAACCATTGCCTGCTTGAGTTCCAGGCCGGGCTGCCTTTCAATTACAGCCTTCATAGCCGTATGATAGCGTATTTTATCGTTCTGTGTTCTGGTTGCATGCACGGCCGGCCCTTTTTTTGTATTCAAAGTTCTGTATTGTATTGCGGTTTTGTCTGCCGTTTTTGCCATTTCGCCGCCAAGAGCATCTATCTCTTTTACAAGCTGTCCTTTTGCCATGCCTCCTATTGACGGGCTGCACGGCATTGCGGCAACCTTGTCAAGATCGATTGCCATGAGCAGCGCTTTACATCCCATTCTTGCTGATGCAAGAGCGGCTTCACATCCGGCATGACCGGCGCCTACAACGATAACATCATATTTTTTTTGGTAAACAGCCATATTAATAATTTTTCGCTTTCCTTTTATAACACAATATATATAATTGCTTTATCGGTCAGGTCAAGTAACTATTGTCGTGTCTCATAAATTCAGTATTAATGTCATTAACTTAAGAAAACTCGGAGGCGCGCGCTGCGATATTTTTACCACGAAGAGCACGAAGTAAGCGAAGATAAAGAAAAAACCCTTCGTGTTCTTCGTGGTGATTAATACCTAAATTGAGCGATTTTTTACTCGATCTGCACCGATCTCTTGCGCATAAAGGCTTCGCAAAAATCCTCGACATATCCATGGGTATGCCTGCGGTTTTTGCAAATCCTTATGCATCAAGATCTCAGCACATATCTTCGCAA
>JAYENE010000277.1:3626-12613 GCA_034721935.1 Thermodesulfobacteriota bacterium | reverse complement strand
TCGCAAACCCTTATGCATCAAGATCTCGGCACATATCTTCGCAATAAATCGCTCAACTTAGGTTTAAATCTGATCACACCCGAAGCTTGATTTCAGATGGTTTGTTGCATAACGCTAAAGTATTACAGAAAATTATATTATAATTTTGGTGTCTTAGTGCCTTTGTGGCTGAACTATTACAATTATTATAATTGGAAATGCCTTTAATGCAAGAAAAAGATCGAGCCGAAAAAAATATCGTTTTTTTGGCGAGGTTGAGAGTTTGGCTATTGAAAGGGTGCGCCAAAGTGTTGTATAGGAATATGCAGAGGCAAAAGATGCGCTTCACAAAGGTTTCGATACGGAGATGCCTATGTTTAAGACTATGATGGAAGGCGCGGGTCTTCCCCTGATGATCACAGACAGCAAAGGCCGGATAATTTTTGCTAACAGATGTTTGGAAGACTTTATGGGATATACCCGGACAGAGTTTTTGAAGAGCAACCTGCGAGATCTGTGTGTGCCTTATGAACAAGACCGATATATTTTTTCGTGTTTGCCTGATATCAAGAGAACGACAGAGGTTGATATTGATCTTCTGCAAAAAAATGGCGAGGTATTTACGGCAAATGCTTCTTTTGCCCCCTTTAATTACCGGCAGGCGCGGCATCTACTTATTATTTTCAGGGACGTAACCTCCAGGCGGATCCGGGAAGCAAAAACCAGGGAAGATGAGGAGCGATACCGCAGGCTTCTTATAGAGCGAAATATGTTGCAGGATCAGCTTCATCGATGCAGCAAGGTTGCCTTCATGGGTGAGCTGGCCGCGGGTATTGCCCACGAAATCAACAATCCCCTTGGTATTATCCTTGGGTTTGTGCAGGATATTTTAGAAGAGATTCCTTTGGATGATCCTTTAATTGAATCAATCAAGATTATCGAAAAGGAAACAGCCCGGTGTATAGATGTGGTAAAAAACCTTTTGGACTTTGCCCGGTTAAAGCCCCCTGAGAGGATTCCTGTGGACATCGTCGATCTTCTTGAAAATACAACTGTATTAATGACCCCCAAAATCAAGAAAAATAAGGTGAGTATCAAAAGGAATTTTGAAAAGAAACTCCCTCTTGTCAAGGTTGATCCACAGCTTATCCAGCAAGTTTTCCTTAATGTGATGATTAATGCCATTCAAGCAATGCCTGATACAGGTGTTCTTGCTTTTGATATCGGTTTTGTACGCAAAGCGCGGTTGCAGGAATTCAGTGATTGGATCCGGATCAGCATATCAGATACAGGCAAGGGGATATCCAAAAAGGTCCTCCATCGTGTTTTTGATCCCTTTTTTACAACCAAGGGAAGCAAAGGAACAGGCTTGGGGCTATCTATTTGTCAGCGTATCATGGAGGACCACAAAGGAAAAATTGAAATAAAGAATCAAAAGGAAGCAGGAACTATATGCAGCCTTTATTTTCCGATAAAAGATTGAGACCTGTGCGTTTAGCCATTAGCGTTTAGCCGTTAGCATTGAAAAGGAATAGAAATGAGAGATTTTAGAGAACTTAATCAACAGGTCAATGAGGTAAAGAGGATGTTGAACAGTTTTATCCAAAAGCTAACCGCTAATGGCTAAAAGCTAACAGCGCATGTCGAAAGATTGAGGTGGATACGGTGATGGCGAAAATTTTAGTAGTGGATGATGAGCAGCACATGCTCAAGCTGTTTCAAAAAATCCTCACAAGGCAAGGCCATGAAGTCCGAACCGCTGTCAGCGGAACCGAGGCGATCGCTCTATTGGAAAAAAATGACTTTGATCTGATATTTTCCGATCTTGTGATGCCTGACCTTGGCGGCATGGACCTGTTAAAGAAAGTGAAAGCCGGATATTCGGATATTACTTTTATTGTAATTACAGCCCATGGCTCTATTGAATCTGCGGTTGAGGCTATGAAGACAGGCGCATTCGACTATCTGACCAAGCCCTTTCGCAAAGATGATATTCTTCTCGCAGTAAGCAAGGCCCTAAAATATTGCGAACTTCGTAATGAGGTCAAACGACTCCGTGAAGAGCTGAAAGACAAAGATGAAGTTAAAAAAATTATCGGAAAGAGCAAAGCTATGCAGGATGTGTTGAAACTCGTTGCCAGGGTGGCAGACAGCCAGGCGACAATCCTGATCCAGGGGGAAAGCGGCACCGGCAAGGAGTTGCTCGCCCGGTTTATCCACAACCTGAGCAGCCGGAGAGACAAACCTTTTATAGCTGTGGATTGCGGTGTTTTTTCGGAACATCTTTTGCAAAGCGAACTCTTCGGTCATGTCAAGGGGGCATTTACAGGAGCGGTTAAAGATAAAAAAGGGCTGTTTATTGCGGCAGACAAGGGCACGCTTTTCTTAGATGAGATCGGGACCATCTCTCAGGCTATGCAGTTGAATTTGCTCCGTGTGCTTCAGGAAAAAGAGGTAAGACCGGTAGGCGGCATTGCCAGTATTGTGGGAGATGTGCGGGCGGTAGCAGCCACAAACACAGACCTTGAGCGGGCCATGAATGAGGGGAAATTCCGAAGGGATCTTTACTACCGGTTGGCTGTGGTCACCGTCGATCTACCCGCCTTGAGGGAAAGAAGGTCTGATATTGCTCCGCTGGCATATCACTTTATGCAAAAATATGCTGCGATTTATGACAGAAAACTCACCGATATCACGCCGGAGGCCATGCATGCCATTATGGAAAATCAGTGGCTGGGAAATGTCAGAGAGCTTGAGAACGTCATGGAACGGGCAGTGCTTCTGAGCGCGGGTCAACTTATTGATGAAGCTTCGCTGCCTCTGCCTGTCAGACAAAGGATGTCGCATACAACCAAGCCGCTGGAACCGTTCAAGAACGCAATCAAAACCGCAGGCCGGAACGCGGAAAGGAAAACTATATCAAAGGCATTAAAAGAGACAAACGGCAATAAAACAAAGGCAGCCAGGATTTTAGGGATAAGTCGAAGTTCATTATATAATAAAATATGTAAGCTTGAAATTGGGAAATCATTATGAAACAATCATTGCTTGTCCATGAATCTTGCTCAATCGTCCGCATAGTCACATCACTTCTTGAAGGCGATGGATATGAGGTTACCTGCGTAGAGAATGGCAAAGCGGCCCTGCAAAACGTGACAGGGCTGAAATATGATGTTCTTGTCACAGGCTTAAATATACCGAAGATGAACGGCCTGGAATTGATAGAAAATATCAGGGTTCGAAATAATTGTATTCCCATTGTAATTCTGTCCAACACAAAAAGTGTTGAAACAGCGGTTGAGGCAATGCGGATCGGAGCGGACGATTTTGTTGCTGAAAAGACTGAAAATCTTGGGAAAAAGCTTCTTTTTGTTATTGAAAGAGCTATGCAAATGAAAAGAGCGGAAAGACGCCTGCAGATATACGAATCTAATCTTCCGATATGCATGCATTGCAAGAGGATACGTTATGAGAGGGAACATAATAAGCATGCATGGGTTTCTATTGAAGAATATTTCAACCAGAAAATGTCGGGAGTAAATTTTTCTCACGGAATATGCCCCGAATGCATTAAGAAATATTATCCTGATATCAAGTAATATGGTAACTCAGGTGGATAGGCTGAAGGCTGAAGACTGTTAGGAAAAAGCGAAAACACGGCTCATTTTGAAGCTATTTTTGGTGCAAGAATCAGACCCGCCAGCCTCGCCTGAGCTCGCGACCCGCCTGCCATGCAAGGCACGAGCGGGCAGGTGGCGGGCAGGTATCTCCACGAAAGTACGGCAATCGTGCTCTTCTTACCCCTTCAGCCTTCAGTCTAAACAGCTTCAGCCTGACTACGTGAGTAGTTACGTAATATGTTTCTAAAAGTGTCCAAATAAATGGACACTGTCCATCATTCTGAACAAAAATACACTCTTCCATCACCAGCCCAGCCAGCCTCACCATTAATAATTAAATGTTAATACAATAAGTTATCGTTTTATATTGTTAGCTCTCTTCTTTGGTATAGTTCCTGCTTTAATTTAAAATAGTTTAAAATGATTTAAAATGATTTAAAATCGAGCGCGTTGTAAAAAGTATAAAATCTCCCTGTCTTTGCTTTGGAAAAAACAGAGTTGGAAACCTTTGAAAGAGACTTATGGCGTATAAGATTTTAGTTGTTGATGATGAAGAAAACATGCAGGTGCTTTTAAAACGCGTGTTAGGCAAAGCGGGCTACGATGTTGAGTGCGCAGGCTCAGGACCGGCAGCTCTGCTGCTTGCCAAAAATAATCGTTTTGATCTGGCTGTCGTCGATGTTTGCATGCCTGAGATGGACGGAATCGAAGTGCTGGCAAAGCTCAAAGACATTAACATTCAAATGCCGGTAGTTATGATATCAGCCTATCCGTCGTGGGGTAAAAAAGAGACCGCAAAGCGCATGGGCTGCGCTGATTATTTGTCCAAACCTGTGGACATGAAATACTTAAAGGAATTTATTAAAGAAGAACTTAGCGTAGAAGAAGGATTAAGGATTAAGGATTAAGGATTAAGGATTAATTGAGAAGTTAACAATCAACAATCAACAATCAACAATCCGAGGAGGTGATATGGTGGGAAACGTCAGGACAATGGAGATCGATGACCAGCCCCAACAAATGAGTGATGTCCAGGAAAGTACCATGTACCGTAATAGAAAACATGTGCAAAAAAGGCCAATAGGAATTACGCTGTTAGGTATTTCCATGCTGGCCGGCGGTATGTTCTGCATATGTGCAGGGTTTTCGGAGAGTCCGGCAGGGATTTTAGGAATGGCTGTTTCAGGAACACCGGCAGTTGTGATCCATTTTCTTCATGCCGGAATCAGTTTCTATATATTTACCGGGTTCCTGAAATTAAGGAAAAACGCATGGACTGTGTACATGATTTTTTTTGCCTTTGGAATTACAAATAACCTGATAACAATGATGTCATCAATCTCGGTCAATCAGTTGGCGACTGTCATGCTCATGTGTCTGTTCGGATATTATGTTTATGGCAAAAAAGAGTTATTTGTTAATTAATGAGCGATCAGCTCTTAGTAATTAGCTATTAGCTCTTATTATTTCAGGTGGTTATCAGCGATTCGATTTTCACCAATTGGGTCACATGCTGACATCTGTTAATATATTGAAATTATTGTGCTAACTGCTAATAGCTCAATTTAAACAAGGAGGGAAACATAAAATGGAACATGGAACTACAGCATTATCAGTAAATCACAAGCCTTTTTCCTGGCCGTGGTGGAAAGGATCACCCGGGCAGGTACCTATTGTCATACTCGGTCTTATCATCTTTTTTGTTACGCTCGTTTACATAGTTCCCACACCTCAGAGCATGATAGACCTCGTGCAGCAGGAAAATGTCAAGGGCTCCAAATACATGTCAGGAACCAGCAACTACGTGGATTCGTACAACAAGCTTATGAAGACCGATTTTACCCCCGAGGAAGTGGCCCATAAGATGATACTGTGCGTGGCCCTGCTTTTTACCATTGCTCTTCTCTGGGGCACGGAGGCGATCTCTTTGGCGGCAACCGATATCCTGGTCGGGGTTCTTCTGTATGTTTATATGATTCTGCCTATCAATGCGATATCGAAAGCCTACATGAAGGATGCAGTATTCTTTATCCTGGGCGTGCTTATTCTGGCTGCTGCAGTAGGCGTAACAGGGCTTGACAGGAGAATCGGCAATGTCCTTTTAGGCAAGATCAAGGGATTGAAAGGTTATTGTTTTATCTTCTTTCCGGTTCTGGCCGTAATTGCCGGTTTTCTTTCAGAACATGCCCTGGTTGCCCTTTTGTGCCCGATCCTGGGCCTTGTATATATAGAAGGAGAAAAAGCAGGCTGTAACAAAAAACAGCTTCATGCCCTGGCCTGCACCTTGTTTCTTGGGCTATGTTTTGCCGCGAATGTCGGCGGCTCAGGATCACCTGCCGTTGGCGGCCGTGCGGCTATCATGGTAGGTTATTTCAGCGAGTACGGCATGCCCATGAGCTTTGGCCGGTGGATGATGTACGGCCTGCCTGTGGTCCCGTTTCTTGCCCTGGCCTGTGGTGCGTGGATATATATAAGCGTGGCTCGCAAAACCGGCCCCGCCCTGACGATGGACCTTGGCGGCGTGATGAAAAAAGGCGTTGAGGGCATAGGCCCTTTGCGGGGAAAAGAGCTTACCATGGCTATTTTGTTTGGTGCCCAGGTTGTCCTCTGGATAACTGCCAGCGCGGTGATTGGCCTTGGCGGCGCTACCATGTTAATTGTGTTTTTCATCCTTGTAACAAAATTGATGACATGGGAAGATGTCCAGCAAAGGGTGCGCTTTGATGTTGTGGGGCTCTACGCAGGAGCCTGCGCCATGGGTATCGCCCTGAAATACACGGGAGCCGGTGTGTGGATAGCCCAAAACTTTGTGAATTTGCTGCCGGAGATTTTCCACACAGGCATGGGTATCGTGTTGGCATCAAACATGATCACTACTATTGTGACCAACTTCATGAGTGACGGCGCGGCAGTCGGCGCCCTCGGTCCTGTAGTGCTTCCCATGGCCGCCATAGGAGATGTGCACCTGTGGAAGGTGGGACTTGCCTGTTCATTCGGGTCTTCATACGCTCACGCTATGATCGTCGGCACCGTAAACAACGCTATTGCTTACGGGATGGCAAAACATCCGGAGACAGGAGAGCAACTTCTTCTGCCCATTGACTTTGTCAGATATGGCCTTCCCTTTGTATTTATATCAATAGCGATACTCTGGATAGTGGCCTTCTTTGGGTACTGGCAGTTCCTGCCCTGGCCCGCGGTTACAGGTTAAACAATAAGTGCCGGACAAAGGAAATAAACAGGTGGCAAGAAAAGGAAAAAGCGCTAATATATATTGGATGATAATAATCTGCCTGGGGTGCTTTTTGCCTGGTTTTGACACCTTTGCCCTTGATGTGGCTGGAGAAACTATCTATACAGATGATAATGCTCATTTTTCTATTGTCATACCTGCAGGGTTTCGAGAGATATCGCAAGAGTGGCTTTGTACCGGCTCTCTTGATTCAGAGCGTCGCAAGTTGTGCGAAGAGGCTTTAAAAAATTATAGCAAGACCTATATATATCTGGATGATTCGAACCGGAAAGCAAAGGGTCTTGTTCTTATAGGTATTAAGATTTATAAACATAAAAAAAAACGCTTTAAACTCTTCACAGATTATCTTACGATAGATGAATTTTTTGATCCTAAACTGATCAAAGAATTTAGAGGGCTCATGAAAAAAAAGCTTGGCGAAAAAGGAGCTGAAGATGTCATCGCAGGAGATCCGGTTTTCGATAAGGAGAATAAGAGTTTTGGTTTTATCTGCAACTACAGACTTTCCGGGGGCGATGAGGCAAAAGAATTTCACAGGGTATTTTTGGGAGGAACCCATCTAATTTACCTTGATCTTAATCTTTATGCCACAGATAACACTGCCCCTTACGAAAGCCTGTTTCATCAAATAGCCGCTTCTTTGTCATTTGAGGAGGGTTTTGGACCGAGAGATTCATATATTGACGCCTGGAAAAAGAGGGCCGGTTCTTATGAGCTGTTGGGAACAAAGCTCTCTGATCTGGGAAGATCGCTGTTAAATATTACTTTAATTATATTTCTTTTGAATATATTACTTGGATATATTACTAATCCTAAAAAGTGGCGCTATATACAGATAAAGTTTTTGCAAAGGAACAAAATCAAGGCAAGGCTTGCAACAATCGCTATAGGGATCCTTATATATATATATTCATAAATGCCGCTTTTTTATTAAAATCGACATGGAGCAAGCCATGGAGTTTGCTTAAGCAGATTAATAAGGAGGAATACTAATGAAAGACTTTAGAGTACTGGTAGTTGACGATGAGGATGATTTTCGCGAAACATTTATAAAACGTCTTCAAAAAAGAGAACTTAATGTTACCGGTGCGGAAAGCGGGGAAAAGGCGCTGGAGATTCTGGATAATTTTCTTTTTGATGTGGTAATACTGGATGTCAAAATGCCTGGTATAAATGGTGTGGAAACTCTTCAGGAAATGAAAAAAAAGAGACCGCTCATGGAGGTGATCATGCTCACCGGCCACTCAACTGTGGAATCGGCCATTGATGGGCTGAAACTTGGAGCCTTTGATTACGTCATGAAACCCGCAGACTTCGATGAGTTGCTGGAAAAGATGACAAAGGCATATGAGAAGAAAAAGGCCCATGAGATGAAAATCCAGGAGAGCAGAGTCCGTGAGCTGCAAGGCCATCCCGGACGGGTTTTCGAACAGGTCAAAACTAAATAGACTGCTTACGATCCAGATATCCTGCTTGCGTTTTTTCAGGTTATGGTAAAACACTTTAGACTGTCACATATTAAATTGCACAAGGCTAGAGGGAGAAGGCTGTATTGTAATACGCCAACGACTGATAACGCAGTGCAATTTAATATGTGACAGTCTATACAAGAACACGGAGGCTTATAATGGTAGCTAATGCAGAAAGAAAAGTAAAGGATCTGATGATTCCGCTTGAAGATTATGATACTATATCTTCAGATAAATCCCTCAGGGATGCTTATGAGCTTATGGCCAAAACAGGGCATCACGCTATTTTGGTTATTGGCAAAAACAATGAACCAATAGGACAACTGTCTTATAGAGATGCCATGATAGCATTGGAGCCCAAATATACTGCCAGCAAGTGGGGGCATTCCTGGTTTACGCCGGAAGCATTTGAAAACTATCCTGTTTTTTATTATGATGGTGAGTTTTCAGGACGATGCAAGGCACAATTGAAGAAATCGGTCAAAGAGGTTATGTCTTCATTTACGATCAGCCTGAATGAAGATGCCACTCTATCCGAGGCTGTTCACGTCATGGTAAACAAAAATGTAGGGCGGCTGCCGGTAGTATCCGGTAAAAAGTTCCTGGGAATGATCAGGCTCGTGGAAATCTTTGAAGAGATAAAAAAGGTTGTTCTGGCCCAATAAA
>JAYENE010000277.1:0-3526 GCA_034721935.1 Thermodesulfobacteriota bacterium | reverse complement strand
AAAACCAGGTTTTTTAAAAAAAACCTGGTTTTTTGTTTTTATGTATTGTTTTTAAAGCCTTGATTATGGTATTTTACTTTTATGTTTGGATTAAAACAATTTTTCAAAAAACTACTGAAGGATGATACCCAAAAGGTTAAGCAAAAAGTCTCGGTTGATACTATTCGGGATACCTTTACAAACAGATATTTGAATTTTAAGACCCTTCTAAGCACAAATAACGAAGTGTTGGAACTCATAACCGACATGGAGCAGGCCTTTTCGGGAAACCGCACTTTCGGCATGGCCTTTATCCGGGCGAACTGCACAGCAATTTCAGTCAATATATATAAGATCATCAACTGCTTAAATGAGATAGCAAACGATAAATATAAAGCGCTTTTCGGAGTACTTGAAGATATTCTTCCAAAAATTGACAGGGAGTTGCAACAGAAAAAGTTAGAAATCGGGGGGGAATTAGTCCTTCGGCTTGAGAGGGTCGATAAAACTATGGCTGATTATGTTGGAGCCAAGATGGCAAACCTGGGCGAGGTTAAAAATGCTGTTGGTTTTTCCGTACCCGAGGGTTTTGTCATCACAGCAGCGGCATATAAGCGTTTCCTGGAATACGGCGGCCTGCGTGATGAGATTAACCGTCAGATTCAATCCCTGGCTCCGGCCGATATTGCCCGGCTTCATGAAACCAGTTCGGCCATCCAAAATCTTATCATTAATGCACCATGCCCCCTGGAACTTGAAGATGCCATTATGAAGGCATACACAGACTTAATGAAAAAAGCAGGTCATGATCTTCATGTTTCCATGCGCAGCAGCGCTCTTGGGGAAGATACCAAGAATGCATCCTTTGCCGGGCAGTATCGTTCTGTACTCAACGTGGGCAGGGAGAATCTGGTCCTTTCCTACAAAGAGATTATTGCCAGCAAATATTCGGTTCCTGCCATTTCCTATCGTTTAAACAAGGGATTTCGTGATGAAGATATTATTATGAGTGTCGGCTGTATGACTATGGTCGATGTCAGAGCCGGCGGCGTCATGTATTCTGCAGATCCCGGTAATATACGTCATGAGTGTATTATAATTAATGCTGTATGGGGACTTGGCAAGTCGGTGGTGGATGGAAGTATGGTCCCGGACCTTTTTATTCTTTCCAAAAAAGATCCGAAAATTATATTGAAAAGTGAAATCAGCGCTAAGGGACAGCAGCTTGTTTCCGGCGCTTTAGAAGGAATACATCTTGCAGACGTGGCCGGAGAACAGGCAAACAATCCGGCAATTACCAATGAACAGTCTGCCTTGTTAGGCACAATTGCCCTGCGCCTGGAAAAACACTTTGGCGATCCCCAGGATATTGAATGGGCATTTGAACCGGGCGGCAGCGTTTCGATTTTACAGAGCCGGCCGCTGATAGTGCTTGGCGAAGAACTGACAGGGATTCAGGATATTCCAGGATCAAAGGTTGACCCTGCTGCAGTAATCCTGTCAGGCGGTGTAACAGCCAGCCCGGGAGTGGCCAGCGGTCCTGCCTTTGTGGTTGAAACAACTGCAGATATGCTGCAGTTTCCTTCAGGGGCCGTACTTGTGACCAAAAATCCCCTGCCTCAATGGGCAGCGCTTTTAAATAGCGCTGCTGCCGTCATTACAGACAAAGGAGGTGTCACCGGTCACCTGGCGGCTGTGTCTCGCGAATTCAATGTTCCAGCTCTTGTTGGAACTTCAACTGCTACGAGACATATCCATAATGGAGATCTCGTCACAGTCGATGCGACCGGTCGCGCAGTCTATGCCGGAAGAGCCGAATCCCTCCTTAAAAAGGCGGCTGAAAAGACAAGCTTGATGAAAGGAAGTCCTGTTCATAACACACTCGGAAATATCTTAAAATATGTTGCGCCGCTCAATCTTACCGATCCGGATGCATCAAACTTTACACCTGAAGGATGCCGGACTATACACGACATTACCCGTTTCGCTCATGAGATGTCCCTGCAAAAGCTTTTTGGGTTCAAAAAGGATTCTTCTTTCCCGGAGCATTTAGCCAAAAGACTGGTTATTGATGTTCCTATGCAGTGGTGGGTTCTTGATCTATATGATGGTTGCAGAGAAGGAATAAGCGGGGATACGATCAGACTTGAAGATATAACATCCGAGCCATTGCTGACCTTGTGGGAGGGGATAACGGCTGTACCTTGGAAAGGCCCGCCTCCAATAGATACAAAAGGATTTTTTTCCGTCATGTATGGAGCGACAATAGACAGGGGTCTTGTTCCAGGCATGCGCTCACGTTATGCTGACCGTAATTACCTTATAATATCCAAAGATTTTTGCCATCTCAGCTCGCGATTCGGTTTTCATTTTTCGACTGTGGAGGCTTTTTTTGGCGAAAAGGTAGCGGAAAATTATATCTGTTTTAATTTTAACGGCGGGGCTGCTGATGATGTCCGCAAAGCACGAAGAGCCAACCTTATTAAATTGATTCTGGAAAAATTCGATTTTTGGGTTAAGATCAAGGGCGATACGGTTTTTGCCAGGCTGGAGCGACAGGAAATACCTTTTTTAAAAGAAAGATTAAAGGTTCTCGGCCATCTTGTAATGCACACGAGACAGTTGGATATGGTCCTGTCCAACAGCGGAAGGGTGAACAAATACATGGAAGAAACGCTAAAAGAACTTTCTTCATTTGTGAATGTTCGACAATGATTTGGTCAAGTAGTGAATTAGTCGAGTGGTCGAGTATTGGCTGATGCAATAGAATCTTGTGCCTAAGATAAGCGATTAGCTCTTAGCGATTAGCGGTTAGCTCTTGTTATTTTGGGTGTTTACCGGCGATTCGATTTTTACCTTCGCCAACGGGCTCTGGCGGATTAACCTTTTGCAATATATTGGAATTATTATGCTAACTGCTAAAAGCTCAATTGAGGTATCTATCAACGATAATTCTGATAACACTGAATTATAGATTTTTCAGGAGGTTTAGACATGACTCAGGAAAAGAAGTTACACGGATATTATACACGCTTGCGTACAAAGTTCATAGCCATCATTTTTTTCATAGCTTTTATTCCATTAATACTTTTGGGCGGGACTACTTACTATTACTATAGCACCACGGTCAAGGAAAAGATAAGGAACGAATTAAAATTAGTGGCAAAAAACAGAAAAGACACCATTGATCTTTTTCTGAATGACAGAGCTAACTACTTAAGTGTTCTGGCTTATATGCACAGATTTGACTACCTGAAAAAAAAAGAAAACCTGCACAATGCTTTTCAGTTGTCAAAAATGGTTTGCAGCGCCTTTCAGGATATGGGCATAATCAACAGTGATGGTAAACAGGTTGCTTATATAGGGCCGTATCACTTAACCGGCAAACAATACAGTACGACAGAATGGTTTAAGGCGGTTATGAAAAAAGATGTCTATATCAGTGATGTCTTTCTTGGTTTTAGAAAGGTTCCCCATTTCATCATTGCCGTAAAAAGGATGGAAAATGGAAAGCCGTGGATATTACGGATGACCATAGACATAAACA
>JAYENE010000276.1:0-3021 GCA_034721935.1 Thermodesulfobacteriota bacterium | reverse complement strand
CAAGGATTTGCGAAAATCCTCAACATATCCACGGGTATGCCTGTGGTTTTCGCAAACCCTTATGCATCAAGATCTCGGCACATATCTTCGCAATAAATCGCTCAACTTAGGTAATAGAAACATCCGCACTTCGACATTCATAATTCCCTGTTCGACATTCGACATTCAAAAAAACTACCCAATTTAATGTCTTATAACTTTTTTGTATTGCGCCCGATACGGACAGCGTTGGGTCATCGAAAATAATGCCATCAAAGAACTTTGCCAGTATTGGATTTTAGAAGATTTTCATTGCGCTAAGTTTAACGCTATTCGTGTTCATATCATGTTTTCTGCAGTAATGTTTAACCTTCATATTTTGTTTAAATCTAAATATGGAAGACGATTTAGAGAAAAATCAATAGCTGCCAAAAGAGCGCCTGGTTTTGAACCAGCTTGTGTTATTGTTTATTGTGATAATTACTTTGGCATCTTCGATGTTAAAGAATATACTGATATTTTAACATCCGGTCAGATTCCGGCGCCTCCATGACAAATAAGTATCAAATACGCCCCGCTATAATTGGGCTATTTAGCTGAACAAAAGCCCGGCGGGTGAACTGTTTTTAAGCAAAGTCGTAAACAAGCCGAATAGCCTTCTTTTGGCGCTAAACAATAGCTGAAGTGACGTATTCCAGAAGGAACGGTGGTGTTATTCATGTCCGCCAATATTTTCCGGCTACGTTTAGAGCAAATTCTAAAATATGAGCCAGTTGGATAGAAGATATCCCTTTTTATATTTTATGAGTTTGCAAATTTTTGCTCATCGCGAATTAGTGGGGAACAGTGAACCCTTGAACCGTGAACTGTTACCATTTTTCTAATCGGTAGCGACAACTTATAATTATAGAGGTATATGGTGATTATTACACGCTTTCCTCCAAGCCCAACCGGTTACCTGCATGTCGGTGGCGCGCGAACCGCTCTTTTTAACTGGCTTTATGCGCGACATATGCATGGCAAGTTTGTTCTTAGAATTGAAGACACGGATATAAAACGCTCCACCCAGGCTTCTGTGGATGCAATATTTGAAGCCCTTGAATGGCTTGGAATCGACTGGGATGAGGGCCCGTATTTCCAGTCAAAGCGTTTCGATGTTCATCAAACATATATTCAGAAACTCCTTGATTCAGGCCATGCTTACTATTGCGCCTGTTCCCCGGAAAAGATTGAAGCAATGAGAAAAAAGGCTTTTGCAACCGGTGGAAAGCCAAAATACGACGGCACATGCCGTGACAAAGGTCTTGCAAAAACCGGTAATGCCGTTATCCGTTTCAAAGCGCCCACCACAGGAACCACTATTGTTAAAGATATTATAAAGGGCAACATTGTTTTTCAAAATTCTGAACAGGACGATTTTATTGTCTGCCGAAGCGATGGAACTCCTACATACAATTTTGTCGTGGTTGTTGATGATATTACAATGGGCATAAACACTGTAATTAGAGGGGATGACCATCTTAACAACACCCCACGGCAGATAATGCTTTATAATGCTCTGGACAGTCCATTGCCGGCTTTTGGACATGTGCCCATGGTGCTGGGCAAAGATCGGACCAGGTTGAGCAAGCGGCATGGCGCAATGTCTGTTACCGCTTACAGAGACATGGGCTATCTGCCTGATGCCCTGATTAATTATCTTGTGCGGTTAGGGTGGTCATACGGTGACCAGGAATTCTTTTCACGAGACGAGCTGATCGAAAAATTTACACTTGAAAACATAGGTAAATCCCCGGGCATTTTTGATCAGGAAAAGCTGTTAGCTCTTAATGCGGATCACATCAAGGCCGCATCTCCAGGGAATCTCTCCAATCACCTTTTGGCGTTTCTTAAAGAAAGAGGATGCATAGCCGAAAAAGGGGATTTCCTTGACTCTGTTATTAAAACATTAAATACCAGAAGCAAAACCCTGGTTGATATGGCCGACGGAGCCCTTTTTTATTTCCAGGAAAGCATTTTGTATGAAGAAAAAGCGGCAAAAAAGTTTCTTAAACCGGTTTCGATCGAGGCTTTCAAGCAGTTAATTGATCAGCTTGAATCGCTCGAATCGTTTAATGAAAATAGTCTTGAAAATGCTTTTAAAAAAGTTATGGAAACTACGGGGCTTAAACTGGGTAAAATTGCCCAGCCGGTAAGGGTTGCGCTTACAGGGAAAACAGTAAGTCCTGGTATATTTGAAATCATTGAGGCGCTTGGCAAAAAGCGTGTTATATCGCGGTTGCAAAATGCAGTGCAGTTTATCAAGGACAGAAAGGATTGATATAAAAAATATGTCTTGACTCATTTATTGCTTTTGTGTATCGAAAAAATATTGGGGGATCGTCCAGCGGCAGGACTACGGACTCTGACTCCGTCAACCCAGGTTCGAATCCTGGTCCTCCAGCCATTAATAAAAAAGGGTTTACAGCATTTCAGCCTGTAAACTCTTTTTTAGTTCTGTAATACCGGCGTGGCATTTTTTATGATTTTCTTTGTAAGCTATTTTGGACTATGGTAATTATCCGTCTTTATTTTCTTTCTTAATGATGTTTCTTGCTGTTTCATATCGTCCCTTTGTCAAAATTGCCTAACTCTTAAAACTTTGGCATCAAGGCTACTACTTGATAATATTGCGATTATTTTAAAAAACTGTTTTTTGCTAATTTTTGGACAACAATCATGAAATCTGCGGGAATAGTCAGAAACTATATAATAACTGGTTCTGTGTAAAAATAATCACTTGTCTTGAGTTTCAATTAGGTATATTATTAAGACTCAACAGGAGGTGAAACTATGAAATTTTTAAGTGTCAGAAATTTAAAAGAAAAGATGGGGTCAAGTCTGCTCTTGACTCTTGCTCAACCTCTCAGCCACCCTATCCACACGCCTCTTAAGGGTTGAATACGTCAGCATCTGTTTCTTCATTCTTTCGATGATGCTGCTTATAGAGCTATACTTTTCCATCTGAAACTGGCGGCCTATCTCCTTTAGGCTGTCGCGTCT
>JAYENE010000275.1:0-3021 GCA_034721935.1 Thermodesulfobacteriota bacterium | reverse complement strand
TTTATTTGGTCGTCGTTATTTCTTAACGCTCACTAACATGCTCAAACAGTCAGCCGTTTTAAATTTAACTGCCCGCCACATCAGGTTGTTGGCAGGTTACTTTTTGAGTTTGTAAATTTCTGAAGAATCATATTTATGGCTCTTAGATCGGATTGCAATACCAACAGCCTTGGCAGCATTTTTCATCCGCATTGGAAATCTGTTCAACTCTGAAATAATTGGCATTCCTGCGTCAGTTCCGTGGGCGGTAATATTTGAAAGAGTCGATTTAGCGCCAAGACATCCTGCTCAGGTATATGAGGCTTTATCATAATGCATTGATATTCTTTCTACTAAGACGAGTGAGAGAAGGCTTTATAATGGAGTAATATTCGGAGTGTTCTTGGTTTCCGTGTTTACATCACGGTTTTTTATAGAATTCGTAAAAACTAAACAGGAGGCCTATTCATCAGGCTTTTGGATGAGTACAGGTCAGGTATTGAGTATTCCGTTTGTAATGGCCGGTATAGTGTTGATACTCATGGCTTTAAAGGTTAGTAATGCCAAAGTATAATCATCTGACAAGCACATCCGGCGGCAGTCAAAAAGTCTGTTGTGCTATTGGGCGGTAAGAGACCTTGGTATTGGTATGGCTCAAATAGCAAGGCGCTTGAACTGAAACAGCGAGCGCATTCCCCGTAGTCCGCCAAAGCACTATGGCGGACGGGGTTAGCGAGCGAATCAAAAAATTGACAGAATTCCTTACAGTCGAATCCCGCCCGCAAGCGGGACTACAGCTTGCTACAGGATTCTTCAATCTCTCATTGGCAGGGGTGAGTCAGTCGGTAAAGCGAGGAGAGACAATAGTATAACAAAAGGGCTACAATCTCATCGATCCTTAAGCCTAAAACTGTAAATATGGAAATGTAAAGGGCTGTCCCTGATATCCTCCCAGGGGGGGGCATTTAGGGGACGTCCATTGGAATATTGATTGACAACTAATTGAGATTAAGTTATAAAATTTTTATGCCAAGAAAAGCCCGCATAGACGCTCCTGGCGCGTTACATCATATAATAGTAAGGGGAATCGAACGTCGAAAGATATTTTATGATGACAACGACCGTGATGATTTCTTAAAAAGGCTTGGCGTTATTTTAATCGACACTAAAACCCCTTGTTTTGCATGGGCTTTAATACCTAATCACGCCCATCTGTTGCTGCGAACCGGAGTCGCGCCGATAGCCACCGTAATGCGGCGGCTTTTGACCGGATACGCGGTCAATTTTAACCATCGTCATCAACGACATGGTCAGCTATTTCAAAATCGTTATAAATCAATTTTATGCCAGGAGGATCAGTATTTATTAGAGTTGGTGCGCTACATTCACCTGAATCCCCTGAGAGCGAAGCTTGTGCCAGATTTAAAAATACTGGATAAGTATCTGTATTGCGGCCATAGTGTGCTGATGGGCAAAAAGAAACACGACTGGCAGGATACGAATTACATCTTGAAGTTTTATGACAGCAAATATGCAATTGCCCGTCGGCGTTACCGGAAGTATGTCAAGAAGGGAATTCCTGAGGGGCGAAGACCTGATTTGGTGGGAGGCGGTTTGATTCGCAGCGCTGGCGGCTGGTCAGTGGTTAAATCATTACGAAAGAGCGCCGCTCGAATGAAGGGTGATGAACGTATCTTAGGTGATGGAGATTTTGTCGAAAAGATATTAAAGGAATTTCAGGAGAATTTTGAGTACAAGTACAAGCTTGAGACCAAGGGATACGATTTTAACTGGCTGGTTAAGCAGGTGGCTTACTTGCTGGATATTAAGCCGGGGGATGTTTTAGCTCGTGGTAAATATAAGCAAACCGTGAAAGCAAGGGATTTGCTTTGCTACTGGGGGGCACGAAAATTAGGGATGACGACCGTAGAGCTGGCCAAAAAACTAAATTTAGCTCAGCCCACTATAAGCCAGTCAGCTATGCGAGGGCGAAAAACAGCCGCAGAGGCAGGGTTAAAGCTATTGGAATAAATCAAACAATAGTCCAATGGACGTCCCCGATTTCTCGCACGGTTCAGTCTTTTTGGCCTTTACCATCATGAACTGTCACTATTCCGGCGTCTAAATTCATACAATGTACACGGAGATTCAAACATTCAAAAAGCCTGAGACCGCATCCATAAAGCAATTTGACGACAAGGTCATATGGGGGATCCAGTTGTTTTAACCTAAGTTGAGCGATTTTTGGGGAAGAAATGTGCTGAGATCTTGATGCATAAGGGTTTGCGAAAACCGCAGGCATACCCGTGGATATATCGAGGATTTTCGCGAATCCTTGATGCGCAAGAGATTAGTGCAGATCGAGCCAAAAACCGCTCAATTTAGGTTTAATATGTCATCTATTTCTTCACGAGACAACACTACAGGAATATAAGGTTTCCGTTTTGTCCTGACAACTCCGTCGATCTTGCCAAAATCTTTTTTAAGACAATGGCGATAAAAAAAATAACAATGAGTTAAATGCCTGATTTTGTGTTGTTGATGAGACTTTTCTCTTTACAGCAAGAAAAGTTAGGTAGTCTTTGACATCGTTCGATGAGAGTAATTCCGGGGATTTACTTTTTGTAAACCCCTGAAATTTCCTCACCCATCCTCGATATGTCCTGAGGGTGTTCCGGGAATAATGCCGTACGCGGATTTCGTCTTCCAGCGTTGAATACTCCTTAACCCATGACGCCCCTTTCTCTTGCTTATTCTGCAGTAAACTGGAATCGGATGTTTTATTCGACAGATCAGATTTCCAAGTGTTTGATGATGAAACCGGTTCAGGTTCAGCAACACGACTATTGAATGGTTTATTATTCTCAAAAGACTTGTGCTTCTTGAGCGTCTCAGAGTGGTTCGTTTTGTCCTGACCGGGAAATTCTCTTTCTTTATCAATCTGATAATACAGGGTTATTGCTTCTACTGCCTGATCCTGTTGTGTCTTTGTTTGCCTTTTTTCCTGAAGTTTTTGGATAAATCTTGGCAGGCTTTCCTTTT
>JAYENE010000274.1:0-3023 GCA_034721935.1 Thermodesulfobacteriota bacterium | reverse complement strand
ACCCGCCTCTACGATGGATTTGGTTTTGGCCGGAGGGTTTCAAACCCGCCCCTACGATGGATTTGGTTTTGGCCGGAGGGTTTCAAACCCGCCCCTACTATGATTGAATTTGCATGCTGTTCCGCCTTACGTTGATAGCCGCTGTTAGCTAAGAGCTAACATGCATAGCAGTTAACCCAGCGCTCCAAGAAAAATAACCCTGAACCGTGAACCCTGAACTTGTGAACGCTTACAGAATATGGTGTCAAAGATCAGTTTAACAGTCTTCCCTAATCGCCATTTATATTGTAAAGAGAAGAAAAGTGATATGATAACAACAATCGTTGCAATGAGATATAGTCAAATCAGTAAACTGAGGGGATGATTTATGAAAACGATTCAAACTGAAGTGCCGGAGCAACTTTATAAAAAGGCACAGATGCTAGTTAAAGAGGGTTGGTTTCGAGACGAACAGGACATTTTCTCTGAAGCCATACGTCGCTTCTTGGATGCGCATCGTTCCGATCTGATGGAAAAGTTTGTTCGTGAGGACGTGGAATGGGGCCTTCATGGATAAGACTAAAACGACAATGACAGTCGTATGTGATGCTGGTCCCATCATACATCTTGATGAACTTGGCTGTCTTCATTTGCTTAGCGATTTTCAAGAAATTCTCTTGTCCGAGCCATACGCCGGTCGCAGTTGAACCCCAAAGAGGTTTTGGGTATCCTTACAGATATACCTTTGAAAAGTAGTTTATATATAAGACTTTCCTTATTAGAAGATATTCAAAAAAAGATAAAAAGCAACTTAGCGTCCTTCGCGGCTTTGCGGTGAAAAATCCTGATCATCCTGCCTGCCCGCCTATATCTGGAGGGCATATCGTGCCTGCCCTGCCCGCCCCGTAACTCCGGTAAATGGTACTGGGGTCAAAAAAAGAAATTTCTTCGCTATTAGGCCAGTGGCGAAAACAACATGCCTTTGGAAGAGTCTTTATTTAAACACATACGATTTTGCGCTTTTTGCTTGCCCAGTTAAATCGTCACTTCATTTATTTAACCGGGGCGACTTTTTGCGGCTAAATCAAAAGAGCAGAACCCTTGTAACTTTTTTGAATGTTTATTCAAAATAGTCTGACTTTTTTCAACATATATGGCAAATAGTCATTTCCAGATGCCTTAATAGATTCTCACCATTTTGAAACCATGAGCGCTTTAACCTAAGTTGAGCGATTTATTGCGAAGATATGTGCCGAGATCTTGATGCATAAGGGTTTGCGAAAACCACCCCGGAGGAATAGGCTTCGCATTCCACAGGGCAAGCAGGCATACCCGTGGATATGTCGAGGATTTTCGCGAATCCTTGATGCGCAAGAGATTGGTGCAGATCGAGTAAAAAATCGCTCAATTTAGGTTTAAATAACGTGTCGTTTATACAGGTCTGATGGCTTCGTAAAAAGTCAAAAAACATCCACTTAACTGTTATTCCGGCCCCGCATCAAGTGCGGGATAAACTCCAGCCGGGATCCAGCCTTTTCAAGTAGTTGCAGAGCACCTGCCCGCCATCGCTCTTGCCCAAAGGAGGCTGTTGCTGCCAGTCAAGACGTCCGCTCAGGCGAGGCGGGCGGGTCTGGACTCCGGTTTTCACCGGAGTGACGGCTTTTTACGAATCATTATTGACAATTGTGTTTAAAAGAGATATTACAAATATCATATCTCACTTAAATCTGATATTGGAAATATCAACATGCTAAATTATCTGATCAATCAAAATATCTGGTGGCAAGACGCGTCCCTGATTGAGAAAGACCCAAAAATCATGGAATGGCAAAAGCAACCGCTAAAATGGCAGCCTTCCTTGATGGATGAGTTTGATTTCTCTTCCTTTCATATATACACATTGCGGGGTCCGCGGCAGGTGGGCAAAACCACCCTGCTCAAGCTTATGATCAAAAAATTACTTAAAGACCCTGAAATCAGGAAAGAACAGATTGTCTATTACAGCGCAGATAATCTGGATTCTTATAAAGATATTATCGAACTGATTGAGACATATTTTGACTTTTTAAACAGATTGCCCAACCCGCCGGAAAGGGCATTTCTGTTTTTGGATGAAATAACCGCAGTCAACAATTGGCAAAGAGGAGTCAAACATCTAACTGATCTTGGAAAATTGAACAACTCTATCCTGATTCTTTCCGGCTCAAACGCTTCTGATCTCAGACTGGGCATAGAAAGGCTTCCAGGTCGCAGAGGAAGAGGGGCGCATCCTGACAAAATTTTATTGCCGCTTACCTTTCGGGAATATGTATCACTTACATCACCGGATATGGCAGCACATTTCAAAGAAATAACCTTTTTTGATCTTTTTAATCTTACAGAGGGCAATTTCAGGGATATCTTTTCATTTAATCCTTACAAGCGCTCTCTTTCCAGATTGTTTGATCGCTATTTAATCAGCGGCGGATTCATAAAATCAATTAATGAACTGTATAGTTCCGGTCTTATAGCTTATGACATCTATGAAATCTATCTTCAATGGATCCGCGGCGATATGGCAAAAGCGGGTAAAAGTGAAAGAACTACGCGACAGATTATATCCCGGTTATTGAAAATAACAGTTTCTGTTTTTGGATGGGAAACGATTGCCAAAAAGATTGATATTGCCACTCATAAGACTGTTTCAGAATATATGCAGGTCATGGAGGACTCATTTATACTAAGGCTTCTTTACCAGGCAGATGTTAATACCGGACTGTCAAGGGTAAAAAAAATGAAAAAGTTCTATTTTCTGGATCCGTTTATCTTGTGGTCTTTATGGGGATGGGTTGAAAACTGGTTATTCTTTCAGGAGAAAACTGAAGAAAAGCTCAGAAACATAAAGATTAAGAGCTGCCTTGCCGAAATGGCAGTGGCTAATCTTCTTTTTCATTGTTACGAGGTAAAAGACTGGACCGGATCTCGAGTCTTTTTCTTTCGAAATAGCGGCGAGATTGATTTTTTGATTAAACAGGATAATATTTTGATGCCTGTTGAAGTTAAGT
>JAYENE010000273.1:0-3034 GCA_034721935.1 Thermodesulfobacteriota bacterium | reverse complement strand
GAATAAATTTTATTAAAAAACAATAAAAAGAAAAAATATTTGTGTATAGAACCTAAATTGAGCGCTTAGCAGTTAGCTATTAGCCGTTAGCCTTTGAATTTTAAAGTTTTGTTCTTATGAAAAATTATCACCCAACTCCAACCGATTGAGACTTGTTGGGCGGTTGTAAAAAACTACATGGCTGACAACTGCGATTTCACAATGAAAGGATTACGTGAAAGATTGCCTAAGGGGTTTACAAAGGTTACATCTCTCACCTGCCAGAAAATTATAGCTGAAGTTATTGAACAAGAAGAAAAATACTGGACTGAGGATGAGAAACTTGATGAAGTTTATGCAGCAAATGCTGAAGAAGAATACAAGGGAAAAAGTCTCTGTGAAGAATTGGGGGCGGAGTCATATTTAGAGGAACTGTAAAAATCTTGTCAAGAGTAATTTTTGAGTATCAAGATATACGGAACATGCTATAGTTGGTCGTGGAATGAGAAATCTCTCGTAGGGGCGGCTTTACGCCGCCTGCCGAGTCGATTCTGGCGGGATAAACCCGCCCCTACGGCTGTAATTCCGAATATCGCCAGAGGTTATTGAATGACAGGAGACGTTCGTTCCTGGCGTTCTTGACGGGAAAGTAAAATGGGGCCGTTCGTGCAGAGTATGCGCAGGACTTGCTGATTAGGACCAAATCGCATATGTGTTGCAGGAAATGTTTCATGGTGGTAAGAATCTAAGATAGATGCTATGCCTGAAAAGATTTTAGGCACGTTCGGAACGAACGTCTTCTATCTCCCTTTTGTTACTTTTTTACCAGCGTCCCCATTCCCATGGCCCGGCAATGTCTGGGAATGGTGTCAGGATAATTGCGACTATAGCGGCGGCGTTGTAACTGATACATATCTTGACGGCATTGTGGATCCTTTTTGTACAGGTGTCTCGCGCCGGGTGGATCTCGGCGGCATCTGGCGCGGCAACGAGAGGTACTGCCGGTCTGCTCATCGTAGCAGGGGTACCCCGGGTAACGTGGTCAGCAGCTTGGGCCTGCGCCTCGCCAGGGCACAGTAAGTTTTGGTTTTTTACCTTGTAACTCAGGTTCACAGTTCAAAGTTAAAGAGCAAAGAGAACCGAAGCTTTTGATTTCATAGCTCGTTCACACGCTCCTGCGTGGAAATGCACACAGAATAGCTCGTATAGTGTGAAGTGCGGTGGCAGCTTATCCATCTCACTGGGGGTAGCTCCGGCAGATGATACTGGGGCGCGAAATAAAATGACTCAACCGACAACCAAAATTCCCATTTCCTCAATCATCCTTGTTGAAGATATTTATCCGAGGAAGGGGATCGATCACAGACGTGTAGGCATATTCGCCGAGAATTTCAGAGACGGCTTCAAATTTGAGCCTATTGAAGTGGAGCCCGACCCCGACAAACCCGGCACATACCGTCTGCTCGATGGGGTGCACAGATGGAGCGCCTATAAAACGATTGGGGTAACGGAAACCGAAGCAGTCATAAAGGATTTGGATGGGACTGATCCGTTGCTCTACGCCGCAAAAAAAGCCATCGGCCCGAGACAGTTGACAGAAGACGAGGCAAGAGAAACGGCGCGACGCGCATACGCCAGAAACTCCAGTCTCAGGTCCGCGGATATCGGAAAGGCCATCGGACGTGCAAGACGAACTGTGGACTCTTACATAACGGATCTCAGAGCTGCCATACAAATGGGCATGGACATCAAGATATTCCGCATGAATCGCCTTGGGATCTCACAGGACAGGATTGCAAAGAGATTGGGTGTAAATCAGGCATCGATTCATAACCATTTATTAAAAATGGCAACATTGCCAAATCTAATAAATGCCGATTTAGAGAGAGGTTTCACCGTTGCACAGGTAGCTGAAAAGCATGGCTGGACAGAACAGATGGTCTGGTCGCTGGCCCTCGAAGATAAAGAAGACCTTGAAAGATTTAAGGAACTTGGCTGGGGTCTGAGGACATGGGACCTGTGGGAGTGGAATGATTGTGACAAACGATTTGGAGACGACTGGCCGGGACGTATCCCCGCGCAACTGATAGCACACATCCTCTACTATTTCTCAAGGCAGAATGACCTGATCCTTGACCCCATGGCGGGAGGAGGTGTGACGCCCGACACCTGCCTTGCTCTAGGCCGCAGATGCTGGGGGTTTGATATGACAGACAGGTCGGAGACACGCCCCGAAATCGAACCTCACACATGGACTTACTCATCAGACCATCAGATGTTTTGGCCTGTAAGCTCAAAAGAAAAAGCCGACCTCATCATCTTCGATCCGCCATACTTTGACAAAAAGGCCGCCGACTATGACAGGAAAAGCATATCCGGACTGCCGAAGAAAGAATACCTTGAATTCCTTAAGGCCTTCTTTACCCTCCTGAAACTCAACGCCAAAAAGACAACAAGACTTGCCTTCATCAACGCGGACTGGCGGGATTTTCAGAACAAACCAGCGGCAGAAGAATCCGGCAAAGGGGCAATCCTGATAGACCACTACCTCCGGATATTAAGCAAAACCGGCTGGCAGCACACCCACATAATTCAGGCCCCCATGTCAGCGCAACGCTTCAGCGCAGTAGTCGTCTCCGCAATGCAGAAAAAAAGAATACTTGGAGTTACAAGCAGATATGTGATAATCCTGAAACAACGGGAATAGGGATAATACAGCATAATGAAACCAAAACGTATATTAATGGGTGAGGCTGGGTAATGAAGGTCTTCACCCGTCTGGAAACAGTTACAATCCTGTTAGATTCGCTGCAATTTTTATCGCAGGATGGAATGAAAAATCTATGTCGCGGCTGGAAAGCCGCTCCCACACAACTTTGCCGCTTTTACACCATTTGTCCGAGACCGCCTTTCAATTTGTGGGCTACCACTGCCCTTTACCCATAAGTATTGAGACATATTTTTATCCTTAATTAACAATTAGTTATTAACAATTGATTATTGATTATTTGTTTTATGTTTTTATATTTATGCCCCAAAAGCCAATAATAATAGT
>JAYENE010000272.1:0-3041 GCA_034721935.1 Thermodesulfobacteriota bacterium | reverse complement strand
GCTTTTTATAAAAGGATTGCTCTAAGTTATTTCTTTACGCTCACTTATGTGCGAGTTTCAGCCGTTCTTAAATTTAATTGTCCGCTGCCTCAGGTTAACCAGATAATGAGTTTGTAAATTTCTGATTAAAAGACAGGAGAGGGTTCTGATTAAGGCATGGGGTGCTCCGTTCTGCAGAGCCGCTGCCGGAAAAGATACTTTCCTTAGTTTAGATAGTTTTAATCAATAACTCTTGCTTTGATTGACACAATGGATAGTTTTCTGTATTTATCGTTAATCTTGATATTTACTTGAGAGTCCAAAAGCCACTTTTTACGAATTTATCAATATTTAAGGAGGTAAAATATGTCGGGTCTAAACAAAATAATGCTGATCGGCAGGCTGGGCAGAGATCCTGAAATTCGTTATACACCAGACGGAACTGCTGTTGCCAATTTCAGCATAGCAACATCTGAAGAATGGAAAGATAAGAATTCAGGTGAAAAAAAAGAACGGACTGAATGGCATCGTATAGTTGCCTGGCGCAAACTGGGTGAACTATGCGGTGAATATCTTTCAAAGGGCAGGCAGGTCTATATTGAAGGCAGGCTCCAGACGAGATCATGGGAAAAGGACGGAGTCACGAGATACACCACAGAAATTATCGCATCTGATGTGCAGTTTTTGGGAGCAAAAGATTCAGCCAATGCAGGCGGATCATATATTAATCAACCCGTTTCTGGCGGATCCGTTTCTGGCGGATCCACTTCTGGCGTACCCGGGCCGCCGGACTCTGAAACCAAGGCTGATGACATCCCTTTTTAAGATGAATATTCTCCTGACAAATGACGACGGCATTTATGCTGATGGGCTATGGGCCTTACATACAAGATTTGCGAATCAACATTCCGTAGTTGTAATAGCTCCTGACCGTGAGCGGAGCGCGGTGGGACACGGCATAACTCTGCATGAACCGCTTCGCGCGACCATAGTTAAGGTAAATGGCGGATATATGGGATATGCCGTCAATGGAACTCCGGCTGATTGTGTTAAATTAGGCGTTCTTGAAATATTAGACAGCAAACCCGACATCGTAATTTCAGGAATAAATCCAGGGGCAAATGTCGGAGTCAATATCAACTATTCAGGAACAGTTGCCGCCGCTAAAGAGGCCGCCTTATATGGCATACGGGCAATATCCGTATCGATCCACCTGTCTGCACAGGCAGGCGGGCATCAAATCGCAAATTATAATGATGCTACACGTTTTATACAAAAGCTTGCGGAAAATATTTGTAATAACGGGCTGCCTTTTGGAACATTTCTTAATGTTAATATCCCGGATATGCCATGGGAAGATATAGCCGGAATCCGAATAAGCAGGCAGGGAAGCGAATTTTTCACCGAATATATTGAAAAAAGAACTGACCCGCGAAACCGCACATATTACTGGCAGGGAACCGATCTCCAAACCTCCTATAAAGATCCGGATCTTGACGGGGCTGCAATTGGCCGGAATTTTATCTCTATCACCCCGATAAAATGCGATATGACCGATTACGATGCGCTCGAAGATCTTAAGGGATGGAATATAAGCAAATAGGGAAGGGATTGAGGGATTGAGGGATTAAAATCAGTAGAATACCTTCAATTCCTAAATTCGCAATGGCTACCAACGTAAGGCGGACAGCCTGTAGATTCAATCAGTAGGGGCGGGTTTGAAACCCGCCCCTACTGATTGATTGCTTTGAGCATAGACAATATGCCGTTACATCTGTCATGTTTGAAACCCGCCCCTACTAAATTCGCAATGGCTACCAACGTAAGGCGGACAGCCTGTAGATTCAATCAGTAGGGGCGGGTTTGAAACCCGCCCCTACTGATTGATTGTGAAATTGCTATAGTGGACAAAATGGCGAAATGTGTCCCGCTTTATGTTTATAGCCTTCGCAATTAAGCGAAGTGAATTCCTAAATTATTACAATTTAAATATGGTGTTTTGCTATGAAAAAACAGTTTATAAATGCAATCAAGGCCGGTGATGCTATTGATGACATTTTTGTGTTGTCTGAAAAAACTTTATCTCAGAAAAGGGACGGAAAAAACTTTTTAAATATCACTGTTGCCGATAAAAGCGGAAGCATAAAGGGAGTGGTATGGGATAATGTTGATCAGATAGCCTCCGGTATAACTGCAGGCGGTTTTGTAAATATCAAAGGAAAAATTTCAGAATACAAGGGAATGCTTCAGCTTGGTGTAAAAACAATGGCGGCTGTTTCGCCTGACTCGGTAAATCCGTCAGACTTTATTCCTGCAACCGATCTTAATATCGATGATATGTATATACGCCTTTTAAAAACAACCGCTTCCATAGAAACCGGCTATTTAAAGGAGTTGCTTGAAGCCTTCTGGGATGACGAAGATTTTGTTCGCAAATTTAAAACCGCTCCTGCGGCAAAAAAAATGCATCACGCCTATCTTGGCGGTCTGCTTGAGCATACCCTTTCTATGACAATTCTGGCCAATAAAATTGCAAACCATTACAGTGAGTATTACACAGGAATTGACAGGGATCTCCTTCTTACAGGCGCGGTACTTCATGATATCGGCAAAACAATTGAATTCGATTATAAATTCAACATTGACTATTCGGTCCAAGGCCGGCTTCTTAATCATATTGTTATTGGAGTCGAAATGCTTGATGAAAAAATTAGAAAAATTAAGGACTTTCCGGAAGAACAAGCGATTTTGCTCAAGCATATGATTGTGAGTCATCATGGAGTCAGAGAATTTGGGTCGCCGGAACCGCCTAAAACAATAGAAGCCGTATTGCTGAACTATATTGACGAAATAGATTCCAAGGTTAACTGCATCCGCGAATTTATAGCAAGCTCAGATCCGAATGAAACCTGGACATCGTATCATAAATTACTGGAACGGTATTTTTATATTGGGGGAAAATTGAGGGATTGAGGAATTGAGGAATTGAGGAATTGAGGAATTGAGGGATTGAGGGATTGAGGGATTGAGGAATTGAAATCAGTAGAATACCTTTAATTCCT
>JAYENE010000271.1:0-3045 GCA_034721935.1 Thermodesulfobacteriota bacterium | reverse complement strand
GGTACTATTGATTACAAGCGATTCGATTTTCGCCCATGTGCAGCGCAGGCGCTTGCGCCGCGTGAAGCTAACTGCTAAAAGCTCAATTGAGCTTTAATAACAAAGAGAAATGGATTTGACGGGGATTCTGTGCTAAATCGGTAGTCCGAGGCGAGAGGCTGGCGATGACCAAAAAATACTCGCTGCTTGAAACATAAGTTGATAAGTTTAATACGTCCCCTAAGCCCCCAGAAAACGAAGCAAAGAATTGGAAAGTCTTTTCTGGGTGGTATTGTTAAAAAAAGCTTAGAATTCAAGAAGTTGGGATGCCTCCCGGCATGCAACCCAGGGGGGGCGGAGCTTGCCAAAAAGCACGGTGCAGGAGCGGCCTGTTCGGCCTTTAGCCTCAAGCGAAGCGCCCCTCAAACAAAGTGTTCCTTTATCATTATCGTAGATAATAACCATGAATATGGAAAACCAATTATTAAGCATTCAAGAGGTCAGCGCCCTGCTCAAGGTGCCAAAACCCACTTTGCGTTTCTGGGAAAAGGAGCTTGATGGCATTCTGGCGCCTCTGAGAACCAACGGGCGTCAGAGACGGTACGCTGTTGAGAACATTGCCGTCATTGACCTGTTGCGACAGTGCGCAAGCACGGCGAGAGAGATTAAAAAATTGAAAAGAAAAGGAATGAGTCTGCCTGAAATTAAGAGGAAATTCAGCGATAGCCACAAAGAAGGCAACCCAAATTCAAACAGGGCTGACCTTCTTGCAGCCAGAGTGGCAGAAGTTGTAAGGGTGGAAGTTAACAGGTTTTTTGAAGGGTAGAGGACTGAACTGGATTAGACGTTCTGTCTCTTGCCAGGGCAAGGGACATGATGAAAGATATTGTTGCTAAGACAGGAGTTATCTGTACGGCACTGGATTTACCTCAAGAATAGTGAAATGGTGGCAACGTCCACTATTACGTCCGTAGAAATCCAAAAGATGCTGGAAGGCGCAGGCCGGATAAGAATTCAGTTAATATAAAGACATTTCGGGATCTCTCGGGGACATGACCCGATTTATCTTTACAAAATCAGGATTGTGTCGCAAGACAAAACATTTGACAGTAAAAAAAGACTTTAAAATAGGTAAATATCAATTGGATAGAGCGTTATTTACTTACTTATGGACGTCCCGCAAATGCCCCCCCCAATATCAAATCACAAATATCAAACAAATTCCAACACGCGGCGCACCTGCTGCGACGTGTCGCTATCACGGCGAGAGCGCCTGCGCTGCGCGTGACTGAAATTCGAAAATCCAAACAATATCTGGTTCTTAAGAGTTTTGGTCATTGAATATTGGAATTTGCCTGCCTGTGCGTGTCCGCACGCAGACAGGTGATTTATTTGTAATTTGGTGCTTAGAATTTGTGATTTTAGACACAAAACTCCAAGGCAGAGCCTGAAAACTCTGACCTGGCCCAAAGGACCAGGTTTTTCAGGACATAATAAATAACGGTCAACGGACATCATGATTTATGTTTTAATTTTTTACCATGGCAAGGCTCAAGTTAAATCAAAATGCAACACAAGAGTAAGTTTTAGCAAGGCATCTGTTCTGACTTTATCTTCTCAACAGGATCGATGCGTCAAAAATCAGGGTAACAACCCTGCAAACGAATTGAATATCATATGGAGAGTTACTGGGACACAAATTCATATTATGAATAATATTTACTCGTGTGCTACGAATCTTTTTTTGTCGATTTCTGAATGGAGACTAGTTAAGCAGTAAGTAAGGGGAGCGCAGTTAAAAAAACAGGGGGTTATTGATGAATAACCTTACAAACCTGCCAGCGTCTCCATCCATTTAGTAAAAAAGACTTTAAAATAGGATAGATATCAATTGGATAGAGAGTTATTTAAGTAATTAAGGACGTCCCGCAGGAGTATTAGCGGGGGAGCACCCTTTTTTAGGAGGACAGGTAATACGATGGATTTTTATACAACTGTATTAAGAAAAAGTGGACAATATTGGGTTGCCTTATGTTTGGAAAATGGAATTGTTGGACAGGGTCATACAAAGGAAACGGCGGTAGTAAAGCTAAAAGAAGCGATAGACTCTATTGAGGAAGTTCGAAAGGTGGACGAGGATATTTATTCTGCTCCTTTGTCAATAAAGGAATTGCATGAATTTTTGAAGGTAGAAGTCTTGGAAGCCATTCCAGAACCGTTGGAAATGAGAGCGTTGTATGCCTAAAAATCTGCCGTCTTTAAAAGCTAAACAACTTATCCGACTTTTGGAATCTGGCGGTTGTAAGTTTTACCGAGAGGGAAAGGGTGATCATAAACTATATGTGCGCTATGTTGAGGGAAAGAAGAGAGTGGCGCCTATTGACATGGGCGAGAGAGAATTTTCACAACCTTATGTGTTAAGAATATTTCGCCAGTTTGGATTTACAGATAGTGAGATAGAGAACCTGCTGAAATATGGATGCCTTTGTAAAACGCACTGTTAGCAATAGGAACCCATGATGAGGTTTATTGAAAGGGAATATTTTTCATAAGGTCAGAAAGTAATAACGTCTTCAACTATTTCTTGAGAAACTGCAAAACTAAAGGGCGTCCCCAACTTTTTAATTGCGCCGCAATTACCCAAAGAGACTTTGCAGAACGCGACATTTTTTCGCCTTCCTTGAACTCGAACAAAAATTACCATTTTTCAAAGGTCTCAATTGAAATGTATCAAAAACTAATAAACTAACAACGTCCCCCACATTTATACGTCCCCCACATTTAGCTTTATACTGCGGGGGCATGATCTGTAAACCCTGAACCCTGAACCTCTTGTCATCTGGACGATTGAGTTATTTGAGTATTTAAGGACGTCCCCTTCTCCATACTCTGTCTCTTGCCTGGGTTAAGGATATTATGAAAGCGATGGTGGCAATGTTCCCCCGTCATGTCTATTTTTTTTAGGCGGTGGATTTTGGTTTTCTGATGTGGCTTGACATTGGGTGTCAAATGTACTAACATAAAATATTAATTCTGAACAAGGAGATCAATCATGACAGCCACACA
>JAYENE010000270.1:0-3047 GCA_034721935.1 Thermodesulfobacteriota bacterium | reverse complement strand
CACAAAAGGCCCAAGATTGGTGTCCCAATGCCGGTGGGCTTCAGAGTTATACATGTTGATTTATAACTGATTATGAATATACCTTTTCCATCCTCTTGATTGTCTGGCTTACTTCTTTCACCAGCCATTTTGGCTTTACCACTCTTGCCTCATCTGCAAAGGAGAGCGCCCATCCTTTTAGCTCGTACTCGGATGAAGCGCTGAAGGTAAGTCTTATTTTTCCATCAGCTTTTTTAACGATCTTCTGATCAGGACTCCATATTCTCTCAGCCACGTATCTGGCCGACCATCCGGTAAATTCTATCTCTGCCTTGAAGGAATCCTCCTTTATGATACCAAAATCCTGGTTAAAGATTTTCTCAAAGTCATATTTTTTGGGGAATTTGAACATCCTTTCCGTTAGTTCAACTTTTTTGATTCTGTGCATTGCCAGCAGGGGATCAAAATCAGGTTCTTTGTATGTTTTCCCTGGTTTTCTTGCCATACCCGCGTGAAGGTATATCGTATCATGGTGTGAAAAAATCTTGAGCGGTTTTATGTAAAAGGTCTTTAACTTTTCTGACATAATGGCTCTGTAATTAATTTTGCATATCCTTTTTTGCTCCATTGCCTCTAACAGCATGCGAATGCTTTCCTGATAAGGCGTGTAGTCGATGCTTCCTGGGCTAAATGAGGCAAAAGGATGAGACAACAGCGATTTATCTTTTGGGAGAAGCGCCTGACTTTTCTCAAGCGCCCGTGTTGCCTCTTTAAAAAGCTCTTTGCCCAATAAATGCTCTGAAAAGGCTTTGCACATCCTGAGAACGTTCATCTCCATTTCTGTAAGATTGATGGCCGGGGGTATCTGCCGCAACTTTTTTATCCGGTAATATCTTTTGTTTCCCTGCATGCTCTCCTCAATATCTACGCCATACGATCTTTGTATATCGTTTACCAATCGTAATACAGTCTGTTTTGAACACTTGAGCATTTTAGAAAGACTGGTGAGTGAATGGCTTTGTCCTGAAAACATAAGCCTTGCAAACAGACTGATCAGTCTTTCACCATAACTCATATAAGGGCTTAATTTCTTAGGCATAAAACACCTCCAGGGAAAATGATTTCCGTTCCGCAATATGGAATGCTAACATGTTATAATATAAAAAAACAAGTTAAAAGGAGATTAGTCATGCCAAGAAAACATCGAAGAAAAAAACAGGCGCTAACAGATGTCAAAATATACCTTGATAAAAACGAATGCTTTGCCTTGAAAAAGTGCACTTTATATCTGCGGCGGCACTTAGATCACTATTTTACCCTGGATAAAGAAACCATGAATATACTTTGCTATACATTGAGAAGTGAAATGGCAAGGATCAACGAATATATTTTAGACCTGCTGGATGATTCTCAGCAAATTAAATTTGAAGAAGAGCTTTCCGAATGCGGGCTTGATTCTGAAGAGTATTCCGATCTTGCTGTTCGCATGTTGGCAAAGGTCAAAACAGGGCGCCTCTATAAATTCAAACAGTTCATTTTTCACCAGTTGGAACAGAATCTTAAAAAGTTCCAGTATGCTGGTAAGTGTGACATAGAAAAAACCATAACTGCAATTAAAAAAATGTTTAATCTTACGGACCAGGAGGTTGAGTTTAGCTTATTCCTCTTTATAACCGCAGGTTACGAAATCCTCAGCGATTTTTTTATTTACCACTTAAAATGCGACCAATTTGCCGGGAGAAAAAACCTCGTCAATATCCTGAATTTGACTCAAAGGGAATTCAACAAGATATTAGAAGGAACTCTTGCAAGAACAGGTTTGGTTGAAATAAGCGGTTTTGATCTGAGTATTACAGATGACTTTATAAGTTTAATCCAGAATTCCTCAACCCGCTCATTTACAAAAAGTTTTTTCTCTAAAATACCACATAATACCGTGCCGCTTGAGTATCATTTTGTTGAGCAGGAACAAACAGAACATATCCTGGAACTTTTAAAACACAAGCCGGAAACAGCAACGCATATCCTTCTTTATGGCTCGCCGGGTACTGGAAAGACCAGCTATGCATACGGGCTGGCTGAAAAATTAAGAATACCGGCTTATGAAATTGTGAGGGGAGATGACAATAAGACCAGCCAGAGGCGAGCCGCAATTATAGCATCTCTCAACATGACAAATTCGGATAAAGGCTCTCTTATTCTAATCGATGAAGCGGATAATATCCTGAACACATATTTTTCGTGGTTTATGAGGGGCGAAACTCAGGATAAGGGCTGGCTTAACGAGATACTTGAAGAACCGGGAACAAGAATGATCTGGATTACAAATTCCATAGATGGCATTGAAAAATCGGTTTTAAGGCGTTTTGCCTATAGCCTTTGCTTCAAGCCCTTTAACCGGAAACAGCGCATCCGTCTCTGGGACTCTGTGTTGAAAAACAACATGGCCGAACCTCTCATGTCGGATACTGATATTGCAAATCTTTCCGGACGTTATAAGGTCAGCGCCGGCGCTATGGACATAGCAGTGAAAAAAGCTGTTGAAAAAGGCGCAAAATCGAAAAAGAGATTTCATAAAGCCGTAACCATGACTCTTGATTCACATGAAAGCCTGCTTAATCACGGTAAAAAGCACAAGGATAAAGACAGTGTAGAAAAGAACTACTCCCTGAAAGGATTGAATGTTCAAGGGAATATGCAGTTCATGATGAAGCAGCTTGAAAAGTTCGATAACTATCTTCAGCAATCTGATGGAAACACCAGGATAAATATGAATCTTCTCTTCTATGGCCCTCCCGGCACTGGCAAAAGTGAACTCGCGCGTTATATTGCCTGTCGTTTGGATAAAGAACTAATCTGCAAAAGACTTAGCGATATTCTTGATTGCTTTGTAGGAAGTACGGAACAGAACATCAAAGAAGCGTTTGAAGAAGCCGAATCGGGAAACACAAAGGGGTCAGGTCTTCATTCTTGACAAACAGCATGATAAAGGACTATAAGATTCATATCACATTATAGCTATATATAAAAGGATTGATAATGGCTCGTCCCTTAAGAATAACCTACCC
>JAYENE010000269.1:0-3054 GCA_034721935.1 Thermodesulfobacteriota bacterium | reverse complement strand
AAAACCAAAATATTATTGACTATCTTAATAAAAATGTCTACTCTTTTTTTGGGTGGCCTGTTTTGCTCAAAATTTATTTAACTTATTAATTCGAAAAACCCTTTCTTAAACACGCGGAATGTCCGATAAAGGATCATGGGTTGAACCTAAAATTTATTTCCCACGGAGACACAATTCAATCTTTTTCTATAAAAAGAACAATAATAACTATTTTCAATAGGTCTCATGAAGATGATGTTGAGGAACAGGTAAATTTTAAAAGATGGCGTGACTACATTGCAGATAAAAAAATTTACGCCAAACATATGCCTGATCATGACTTAGGAACGGGGACGAAATAACTTCCCCAGCTATGCATCACAGCTTCAGGCCACCTTTGCCCGACCTCAAATCACAAAAATCTTGAAATAGCCTGCTATTCCATCAACTTTTGCGATCTGAGATCGAACAAATTTGACCCAAATCTATGCGCCTACTTGTGGAAGTTAATTCGTCCCCGTTCCTTACGTTTTAAACCGTATATTGAACATTTCAAGAAAAAATACGGTCGTTACCCAAATGGTGAAGATGTGGTATTTGAAGCTAAAGGTAGTGTGGTTGGGTCCGTCTGGAAAATTAAAACCGTTGACCCGAAATCTCCAGAGAATGTAAATTATCCTACACAAAAATCTGAATCCCTTTTAGAACGCATCATCAAATCCTCTTCCAACGAAAATGACCTCATAGCCGATTTCTTTAGCGGCTCCGGCACCACCCTTGCTGTTGCCGAAAAACTGAACCGCAAATGGATCGGCTCCGACCTTGGCAAATTTGCTATCCATACAACCAGAAAGCGCATGATCGGTGTGCAGCGGCAGCTCAAAAAAGAGGGCAAAAGCTGGCGCGCCTTTGAAATCCTTAATCTGGGCAAATATGAACGTCAGCATTACATAGGCGTTAACCCCAATCTCAGGGAGCAGGAAAAACAGAAACAATTAGAAGCTAAAGAAAAAAATTTCCTCAATCTTATCCTCCACGCCTATCGCGCCGAAGCGGTCAGCCAGTTCAACACTTTCCAGGGCAAAAAGGCCGGACGGCTGGTGGCGGTGGGTCCGGTAAATCTGCCCGTGACCCGTTTGTTTGTGGAAGAGATCATTCTGGAATGCCGTCAGAAACACATCACCCGGGTGGATATTCTCGGTTTTGAGTTTGAGATGGGATTATTCCCCAATATTCTGGACGAAGCCAAAGCCAAAGGGATTGATCTTGCAATGAAATACATTCCACGAGATGTGTTTGACAAGCGGGCAGTGGAGAAGAATCAGGTGGTGTTTCATGATGTGTCGTTTATTGAAGTTAAACCCCATTTTGGCAAGGGTAAAAACAAACACAGCATTGCTGTTGAATTGACCGATTTTTCCGTTTTTTATTCCCAAGATGCAAAGGGCGCTGATGAAAGCCTGAAGAAAGGCAAGAGCAAGGTGATTGTGGACAAGGGACAGGTGGTCAAGATAAGCAAAGACAAAAACGGCATTGTCAGCCGCGAGGTGTTGACGCAGAATTGGACAGACTGGATTGATTACTGGGCCGTGGATTTTGACTTTGAATCCAAGCGGGAGATTGTGCGAGTTCGCAAGGAATGGGATCCGGATGTGCAGACGCGATTGCCGGGGATGGAGAAACCCCAGAACTCTCTGGAAACATGGGAAGAAGTATGGACCGGCGATTATATTTTTGAAAACGAATGGCAGTCTTTCCGCACTAAAAAAGATCGATCGCTTGAGCTGAAAAGCATATTTCGGGGATGCCCGCCTGGGCGGCGCAAGATCGCGGTAAAGGTAGTGGATATCTTCGGCAATGACACCATGAAAATAGTGGAAGTGACGGTGGGAGGGAAAAAACAATGAAAACAATCAAAGTGTTGGAAAAAGAGATTTCCCTCTACTCACAAAAAGAAGCAGATTATATCTGCATTACCGATATAGCAAAATACAAGAACTCTGAAACAACAGGATTAATTATTTCTCATTGGCTTGGCACCCGATTTACAGTTGAATTTATGGGATTTTGGGGAAAAATTCATAATCCTGATTTTAATGTTACTGAATTCCGTAACATTAAAAATCAAAGCAATTCAAATGGCTTTGTGCTTACTGTAAAACAATGGGTTCAAAAAACGAATGTCATACCGAAAAAAAGTATTTTTAATAAAATCATCGGTGACAGCAGTCTGGAATTACAGTTTGCTGCCTTTCTTGAAGAGTGCGACGATATTATTTCTTATGTGAAAAACTATATGGCCGTTCACTTCAAGATTGATTACGTCAATGCAAAGGGCGAGATATCCAACTATTACCCGGATTTTATTGTCAAGAAATCAGCGAAAGAAATCTTTATTATTGAAACCAAAGGGCTGGAAGACCTTGATGTGCCTTTGAAAATGGAAAGGTTAAGACAGTGGTGTGAAGATATTAATTCAGCGCAATCAGATGTTAAATATGACTATGTTTTTGTAGATGAGGAAAGTTTTAATCAATACCAGCCTAAGAGTTTCAAAGAATTGATTGCAGGATTCAGATTCAGAGAATACAAGGAATAGGGTGAAATATGGGCTGACGCTTTAGGGTTCAAAACCTGATGTTGACAGTGTTGGAAAAGTGTCACATTATAGTTGTTAAACATAAAAAAAGCGTTTAGTTTATCTTGAAGCGCTTGAATTTATTTTGGTGGAGCTGAGGGGGATCGAACCCCTGACCTCATGACTGCCAGTCATGCGCTCTCCCGGCTGAGCTACAGCCCCACACTATACAGGCAAGGCGCAACCAGTAACAAAAAGTATTTAAGGTGTCAATGTCTATTTTAGTTACCGTTCACGGTTCACAGTTACCGGTTCACGGTTGAACCGCAATAGCGAGCGCATTTCCCATAGCTTGCTGCATGGAACCAGGCAAAGGGAGTATTACCAGTTTGTTAAAATTGGAATGATATCCCACAGCATCGTCATTTATCGGGCGGGGTAAACCCGCCCCTACGGGTTACGCGCATCAAATTTCGTAGGGGCGGGTTTACCCCGCC
>JAYENE010000268.1:0-3063 GCA_034721935.1 Thermodesulfobacteriota bacterium | reverse complement strand
GATCTCTTGCGCATCAAGGATTCGCGAAAATCCTCGACATATCCACGGGTATGCCTGTGGTTTTCGCAAACCCTTATGCATCAATATCTCGGCACATATCTTCGCAATAAATCGCTCAACTTAGGTAAAAGCAAAAAAAGTGTTGGCCTGACAAAACTGTTTTTCTTGACAATAAAGCTTATCGCTTTATAATTTTGTCATTATGACGAAAAAAAGAAAAAATATCAAAGAATTTGAACATATAGGCAGTATTATTAATAAGGTACTGAAAACATGCCGGCATGAATGTGATGAAGAGCTAATTAAGGTTTGGAGTTTGTGGAATAGCGCGGTAGGAGATGTTGTTGCGGAAAATACCAGACCCGCGGCATTTAAAGGAAGGCTTCTTCTTGTGCATGTAGTTAGTTCAACATGGATGCACCAGCTTCAATTTTTAAAAACAGATATTCTAAGAAAGGTAAATGACGCTTTGGGCAAGGATATGATCGGAGAAATAAAATTCAAGATCGGCCCTTTAAGCTGAAACAAGGAATCGAGGGATTTAGGGATTGAAATCAACAGTCCGGCACAGGCGGATCTAAATCCCATTATTTTTTCAACATTGATTTCCCAAAAACGGCTTGATGAACTGGCAAATGACGACAGCTTTCTTGCGCATAGCAGCGAGTGAAAGAACGTTTTGAAAAGCGTATTTTAGCGCCTGTTGACAGATCCAGGTCTCCATACGGGCAGGAAGGTGTAATCGCCTATTTTTCCATGGAGTTTGGAATTCACGAAAGTCTTCCATTATTTGCGGGGGGCTTGGAATACTGGCCGGTGATTATCTAAAGGCGGCTTCCCACATGACTCTTCCAATAGTAGGGGTTGGGCTTTTATACCACTATGGATACTTTCGTCAGTTCCTCGATAAGGATGGATGCCAGCAGGAGGAGTATCCGGAAACCGATCTTTATAATATTCCTCTGGAAGGGGCTGGAAAAGGTGGTTTTCGGCTCTGTGGCGGAAAGGGTGGCAAAAACCTCCCCTGTGCCGGTTCTTCTTGTAAATCCCTATAAAGTTTCATAAACTTCAGTCGAGTGGGAAAATGGTCGAGTGGTCAAGTTGTTAACCCACTCAACTACTCGACCAATTAGCTGAAAGTGGGGGGGGATAGTTACTTTTTCTTTTCCTTGAGCAGTTTATGTTGGTAAGCATCTTCGGTTTTGATAAGCAGTTCGTCAATATCACAAGGTTTCATTACATAATTATAAGCGCCTAATTTCATGGCTTCCATGCCCGACTCAATCGAGGCATGTCCGGTAAGCATGATAATTTCCATGTCCGGCTGGATTTTTTTGACCTGCTTCAAGGTTTCAATACCGTCGATTCCAGGCATCTTAACGTCTATAACAGCTACGTCAAAAGGCTTTTGTTTGGTTAGTTCTATTGCCTCGTTTCCGCTGACGGCATCTGTAACATCTATTTTCCTTAATTTCAGCCTCTTAGCAAGAGTTATTCTAAAGTCGTCCTCGTCATCGACAAATAGCATCCTAATTCCCTGCATTTTTTTTATCTCCTTTATATTATATTTAGTAATTGTTCACGGTTCACGGTTCACGGTTCAGGGTTCAGGGTTCAGGGTTCAAAGGTTCAGGGTTCAAAGGTTCAGGGTTCAAAGGTTCAGATCGAAACTTGAAATCCGTAACCAGCAAAAACATCCGACCTCAGACATCCGACCTCTGTTTCTTCATCTTTTCCCATTCAAGATTCGATGTTGGACGTTCGATGTTGGACGTTCATCTTTTCTTTCATCTTTTCCCTACTCGAACTACTCGACTACTCGACCTCACAAGAAGGAGGCAGCGTAATATTAAATGTTGTCCCCTTGCCGGCTTCGCTTTTGACTGTAAGCCGGCCGCCTAATTTTTCAATTATACCGTAACTTGTGGAAAGGCCCAGGCCGGTGCCCTTACCGGTCGGTTTAGTCGTAAAAAACGGATCAAAAATCTTTTTTTGAAGTTCCTCCGGCATACCAGGCCCCGTATCAGCAATAGAGACCAGAACGCCCTTGTCCTGCGCCTTTGTAATGAGACGTATCACGCCATCTTTATTAATCGCATCTATAGCATTGTTTACTATGTTGATGAAAACCTGTTGTAATTGCGCCCCGTCAGTGATTATATTAGGCAGGTCAGGCTGGAATTCTTTCATTATGGCTATATTCTGAAACATTGCCTTTTTGTTCAAGAAATCATGTGTTTCATCCAGGACAGAGTTTATATCTACATTTTCATGCGTTATATCTTCCTTACGGGCAAACCCCATAAGACGACTGATAACTTTCTTCGCCCGCTGAACATGTTTTTTGATATCCTGAGTAGATTTGACCAGCTCACTGTAATTAGGGCTGTTCTTTACATCCTCTTCTGTCAGCAGGTCTCCCATCCAGCCGGCCTTTTCAGAGATAACAGCGAGGGGATTGTTGATCTCGTGAGCGATACCGCTTGCTAATTTACCGATGGCCGCTAATTTATCAGAACGAACAAGCTGCTCGTGAAGTTCCGATTTTTCCCTGTCCACTTTTTCCACCCGTGCAAATACCCGCATGGCAATAACAATGGTGCTGATAATGATAATAAAGGAGCTGATGATAAAGATGAGAAGAACGGTATTTTTAACATGAACCATGGGGGACATCTTATGTTCTAAATTCTCTTCGATTACTATCAGCCAGTCGTTGTTCTTTAACCAGGTACTGGCGCAAAGTAGAGCTTTTTCTCCCCGGCGCCCTTCTATTTCTTTTATGCCTTGAAAGACGGAAGGCATTTTGAAATCGGATTTTGTCAGTATCCTGTCCTCGTCACCGCCGCATATCTGATAGATACCTTCCCGGCTCAGGATATATGCGTCACCGCCGCCTTTACCCGAAATAGCTGTGCTCATAAAACGATTTATCATGTTTATGTCTATGGTCATCCGTAATATCCACGGCTTTCCATTTTCCATCCTTTTTACGGCAATGATGAAATGGGGAACCTTTCTAAAACCAAGAAAGACATCACTGATATAGACATCTTTTTTCAT
>JAYENE010000267.1:0-12789 GCA_034721935.1 Thermodesulfobacteriota bacterium | reverse complement strand
GCTTTTTATAAAAGGATTGCTCTAAGTTATTTCTTTACGCTCACTTATGTGCGAGTTTCAGCCGTTCTTAAATTTAATTGTCCGCTGCCTCAGGTTGACCAGATAATGAGTTTGTAAATTTCTGATCCTCTTTTCTGAAGCAAAGCGACCAGGGAGCATGGAGCATAGAGCTAAATAAAGGGGTCGATTGTGTATGATAACATAAAAAAAGTAGTTTTAGCCTATTCCGGCGGCCTTGATACATCGGTTATATTAAAATGGCTTATTGAGACATATAATTGCGAAGTGATTGCATTCTCGGCTGATTTAGGGCAGGAAGAGGAGCTTGATCATTTAGAGGAAAAAGCTTTAAAGACCGGCGCCAGATCGGTTTATATAGATGATCTTAAGGAGACCTTTGTTAAGGATTATGTATTTCCGGCCTTTCGCGCAAATGCCGTTTATGAGAGCCAGTATCTTTTGGGCACATCCCTTGCCAGGCCCCTTATAGCAAAACGACAGATTGAGATAGCGCAGATAGAAGGGGCGGACGCCGTAAGCCATGGAGCTACCGGAAAGGGGAATGACCAGGTGCGATTTGAGCTGAGCTATCTCGCGCTTAATCCGGATATTAAAATCATCGCTCCGTGGCGGGAATGGACGCTTAACTCTCGCACATCCCTTATGAAATTTGCCGAAACCCGCGGCATACCTGTTCCGACAACCCCGGCAAAACCTTATAGCTCTGACAGAAATCTTCTTCATATAAGTTACGAAGGCGGCGTGCTTGAAGATCCATGGCATCAACCGCCTGAAGATATGTTTACATTGAGTGTTTCGCCCAAGGACGCGCCCGACAAGCCCGAAATAATTGAAATAACGTTTAAACAGGGTAATCCTGTTGCAATAAACGGCAAAGAGCTCTCACCCGCAAGTCTGCTTAAGAAGCTAAACAGGCTGGGCGGCCGTAACGGCATAGGCAGGACAGATATAGTTGAAAACCGTTTTGTTGGCATGAAATCCCGCGGTGTATATGAAACCCCTGGTGGCGCTATATTGAGAACATCACACATAGCGATTGAGTCGATTACCATGGACAGAGAGATAATGCATCTCAGGGATTCTTTGATACCAAAATATTCTGAGATCATATATAATGGTTTCTGGTTTTCACCTGAGATGAAGCTTTTGCAGAATATGATAGACCAGACCCAGAAGAATGTTTCAGGGATTGTGCGTTTAGAACTATATAAGGGAAACTGCCGTGTTCTTGGGCGCAAATCTGATCAATCTCTTTACAGTGAGAATTTTGCAACATTTGAAAAAGACAGTGTCTTCAGCCAGAAAGATGCCGAAGGCTTTATCCGGCTTAATGCGCTAAGATTGCGTATTCAAAAAATGATACAAAACAGAGTCTAATAAGCAGTACTTTACAAAGGATTACATAATATGACTGAAAAGCCATGGGGCGGCAGATTTTCAGAAAAGACAGATAGAGGCGTAGAGATTTTTACCTCTTCAATAGATGTAGATAAACGGCTTTATACCTATGATATTGAAGGCAGTATAGCTCACTGCAGTATGCTTGCAAAGCAGTCGATTATTACAGAAGAGGATGCTTCATCAATAATCCAGGGCCTTTGCGAGATAAAAAAAGAAATTGAGAGAGGAAAATTCCAGTTTGATGACGGCTTGGAAGATATTCATATGCATATTGAATCCTCGCTTCTCCAGAATGCTGGAAAGGTTGCCCAGAAGCTGCATACAGCAAGGAGCCGTAACGACCAGGTTGCTCTTGATACCCGTATGTATCTAAGGGATGAAACTTTAAATATCATAAATAGTCTCGCAAAACTGAAAAAAGTTTTCCTTGTATTTGCCGAAAACCACATAGATACGATTTTGCCCGGATACACCCATCTTCAGAGAGCTCAACCGGTCATTCTGTCTCATCATATAATGGCATATTATGAGATGTTTCTGCGTGACTCAGAAAGGTTCAGAGACTGCCTGAAACGGATAAATGTAATGCCGCTGGGAAGCGCAGCGCTTGCCGGAACCATCTACCCTATTGACAGAGCTTATACTGCAAAGCTTCTTGATTTTCCGGAAATATCAAGAAACAGCATAGATTCAGTGTCTGACAGGGATTTTATCATAGAATTCTTATCAACAGCAAGTATATGCATGATGCATTTCAGCCGTTTGTCGGAAGAATTAATTTTATGGTCCACATCTGAATTCGGTTTTATCGAACTTCCTGATTCATTTACCACAGGAAGCAGCATCATGCCTCAAAAAAAGAACCCTGATGTCCCTGAACTGATCCGCGGGAAAACCGGTATAGTTTTTGGAAACTTAATGGCTCTTTTATCCATAATGAAAGCATTGCCCCTTGCATATAACCGCGACATGCAGGAAGATAAAAGGCCGCTTTTTGATACAGTCGACATATTAACGGCATGCATAACAATTTGCACGGCAATGATTCCAAAACTAAAAGTAAACAAAGAAGCAATGCAAATAGCCACATGCAAAGGTTTTTTAAACGCAACAGATATGGCGGATTATCTTGTAACCAGTGGTATGCCGTTTCGACAGGCACATGATTGTGTCGGCAAGGCTGTAAACTTTGCTCAAAATAATAATAAAGAGCTTCATGAGCTTACCTTAAAAGAGTTAAAGACCTTTTCGTCCCTTATTAAAAATGATGTTTTTAATATTTTAAAAACAGAACAAATGATTAACAGAAGAAAGTCTTTTGGCGGAACCGCCAAAGAAAATGTAATGGCTGCCATAAAGGAGGCAAAAAAGAGTCTTAATGTTTTGGAACAGGCTGATAAATAAAAGTTTTGGCAAAAGTCTAATCGCAATATTTGCAATTTTGCTTTGCCTGTCAGTTTTTCCCTCAGGATGCGGCAGAAAGGCGCCGCCTGTCCCTCCCGGTCAGACCAGGCCGTCTGCAGTTAATGATTTAAGCTCAAGAATAGACAAGGATATGATTGAACCTAAATTGAGCGGTTTTTTACTCGATCTGCGCCGATCTCTTGCGCATAAAGGCTTCGCAAAAATCCTCGACATATCCACAGGTATGCCTGCGGTTTTTGCAAATCTTTATGCATCAAGATCTCAGCACATATCTTCGCAAAAAATCGCTCAACTTAGGTTGAAACAATAAGCCGCCGCGTAGGGCGGCCATACCGTAGGGGATATGACCTTCAAATAGAAAAATACCATGCCGCGTATACCTGAACGATGGGACGGGCTGAACCAAACCTATTTTGTGACTGTGATAACCAGGAAACGAAAACCGGTTTTTACAGATGATGGCCTTTGTTTTGAATTGCAAAATGCTTTCAAAGATGTCCATAAATTTCATCCGTTTCTGCTGGCGGCATTGGTGATATTGCCGGATCATTGGCATGCTTTGATCCAACCATATCCGAACATTGTAATTGAAAAGGTGGTTGGCGCTGTAAAAGCCAACATAATGAAACGGATATGGAAAAAGAAAAACGCAAGACCATCTGGCAGGCAAGGTTTTTAGACCATCGAATAAGGAATGAAGACGATTTTGCGAACCACGTGGAATATATCCGGATGAATCCTCAGAAACATGGCCTTGCGCAAGAAAGCCAAAAATACAAATGGTTGTTCATCCACAACAATCCGTTTAAAAGGCCATAAACCATAAGCCGCCACGTAGGGCGTCGCTACCGTGGGGATGTGACCTTCAAATGGAAGAAATACCATAATCTGTTTAAATAACGGTAGGGCCGCCCTACGTGGCGGCTGGAGAATTATGCATCATTTTCAATACCGCGGCAATGAAATGTATTGCGAAGATGTTCCGGTTCAAACGATTGCCAAAGAGGTAGGCGCCCCCTTTTATTTGTACAGCCATGCCACATTAAAGCGTCATTTTATGGTTTTTGATGAAGCTTTTGACGGCACAAGAAGGCTTGTCTGTTTTTCTGCAAAGGCAAATACCAGTCTTGCTATTTTAAAACTTTTTGCAGGTCTTGGCAGTGGTCTTGATATAGTTTCTGGTGGAGAACTATATCGCGGGTTAAAAGCAGGCTTTCAACCCAACATGATTGTCTATTCAGGCGTTGGAAAACGCATTGATGAAATCGATTATGCTCTTACTACCGGCATACTGATGTTTAATGTTGAATCCCTTGAAGAGCTTGAACTTATAAACACAAGAGCCGGCCTTTTAAAAATGAAAGCTCCTGTTGCAATTCGTGTAAATCCTGATGTTGATCCTAAGACACATCCATATATTTCAACAGGTCTGAAAAAGAACAAATTCGGCATTGACATTAAGACGGCAATTGAAGCTTATAAGATTGCAAAGAGCTTAAAGAATATTAATGTGATCGGGATCGATTGTCATATCGGATCGCAGATTACCGAGGTACAGCCTTTTGTAGATGCTATGAAAAGCATCAAGGCGCTTATAAACAGGCTGAAGGATTTGGGGATTGAAATAAGATATCTTGATATAGGCGGTGGCCTTGGGATAACCTATAAGGACGAATCTCCTCCTGAGCTTAATGATTACGCAGGAGCAATAATTAAGTCTCTTGAAGGAATGCCGCTTCAACTTATTCTGGAACCCGGCAGAGTCATTGTCGGAAATGCAGGAATACTGGTCGCCAAAGTTCTTTATAGAAAATCGGGCAAAGATAAGGAGTTTGTTGTTGTTGATGCAGGCATGAACGATCTGGCGCGTCCAAGCCTTTATAATGCATTCCATGCGATTGAACCGGTTGTAAAATCTGAAAATGAGCAGATAAAGGCGGATATTGTAGGGCCTATCTGTGAGAGTGGAGATTTTCTGGCCATAGATCGCAGAATTTCTAATGTAAAGAGAGACGATCTTCTCGCAGTGATGAGCGCCGGCGCATACGGGTTTACCATGTCTTCCAATTACTGTTCCAGGCTGCGGGTACCAGAAGTAATGGTAAAGGATGACCGGTTTTATGTTGTAAAAGCCCGGCAGGAATACGCAGATCTTATTGCAGGTGAGTCAATACCGCCGTTTCTCTAAAGCACTAAAGTAAAAGCGCCTGTTTTTTCACCACGAAACGCACGAAGAACACGAAGAAAAAATCGTTTTTCAACTTCGACCTTCGTGTTTTTTCGTGAACTTCGTGGTTTGATTTTTTGCAATCTTAACTGATTTGAAAACACAATTTCTGACTATGCACATTAATGAAAAAAATTAATTTCTACAAGATGAGCGGCAGCGGCAACGATTTTATCATAATCGATAACAGGGACAGGATTATTGATGAAAAAAATCTGAAAAATTTTGCCGCAAATGTGTGCCGTAGAAAGATGTCTGTAGGAGCTGATGGATTAATACTTGTAGAGCAATCTAATTCGGTTGATTTTAAGTGGCAATTTTTTAATCCCGACGGAAGCCGGCCCGAGATGTGTGGAAACGGAGCCAGGTGTGTTGCCCGGTTTGCATATTTAAACAAGATTGCAGGATCTAAAATGTCTTTTGAAACCATTGCAGGCATTGTTTCGGCCGAGGTTAAAAATGACAGGGTAAAAATAAAAATGATGGATCCGGCAGATCTTAAGATAGATTATACTCTTGAGCTGAAAAAGGGCCCGCTTTCTTTGAGCAGTGTCAACACAGGTGTTCCGCATGTGGTTGTAATAACTGACAGCCTGGATGATGTCGAAGTTGTCAAACTTGGCAGTGAGATCAGATTTCATGATAGGTATGCCCCTTCAGGGACAAATGTAAATTTTATATGCCTCCAAAAAGACGGCACAGTTGCACTTCGGACTTATGAGCGTGGAGTTGAAGACGAGACACTGGCCTGCGGCACAGGTTCGGTTGCAGCCGCACTTGTCGCAGCTTGCAGATTTGGAACAAAATCTCCAGTAAATGTAATGACAAGGAGCGGAAAATTTCTTTGTGTCTATTTTAAGGAAAAAGAAAAGAAATTTTATGATACCTATCTTGAAGGTGATGCGCGCATTATTTACAAGGGCGAACTCTGGGAAGATGCATGGAAGTAAACAGGAAGAATGACAGGAGCTTATGATCAGAATCGAAAAATCTGACAGATTAAAAAACCTGCCGCCATATCTGTTCAAGGAGATAGACAGGCAAAAGGAAGAGGCTGAAAAACGCGGGATCGATATCATTGACCTGGGCGTAGGCGATCCTGATATGCCGACGCCACCTCATATAATTGAAGCATTACACATGGCGGCCTTGAATCCGGCAAATCATAGATATCCATCATATACCGGAATGGATGATTTTAACAAGGCGGTTGCGCGATGGTACAAGCGCAGATTCAATGTAAATCTTGATTATAGAACGGAGATTGTTACGCTTATCGGATCCAAGGAAGGAATAGCCCATATACCCCTTGCCTTTATTAATCCCGGCGATGTGGCCCTTGTAACAAGTCCGGGCTATCCTGTCTATGATATTGGCGTCAGGTTTGCAGGCGGGCAGACCTATTTCATGGATCTGTTAAAACAAAACAATTTTCTGCCGGATCTTGGAGCTGTGCCAAAAGAAATCGCCCAAAAAGCCAAAATGATGTTTATTAATTATCCTAACAACCCAACGTCGGCAGTTGCAACAGGGGAGTTCTTTGAAGAGACGGTCGCGTTTGCAGAAATGAATAATATAATTGTTTGTCACGATGCAGCCTATACTGAGATGGCTTTTGATGGATACAAACCGAAAAGTTTTCTTGAAACAGCCGGTGCAAATGAGGTGGGGATAGAGTTTCACTCACTTTCAAAGACATATAATATGACGGGCTGGCGCATTGGGTTTGCGGTCGGCAGGGCAGAGGTAATACATGCCCTTGGCCGGGTAAAAAGTAATATCGATTCAGGTGCGTTCCAGGCAATTCAGATTGCAGGCATAGCTGCCCTGGAGGGGGACCAAACCTGTTTAGACGAGATAAACAGGGAATATACATGCCGCCGTGATATATTGGTCGAAGGTCTCGTTAATCTTGGATTTTCAGTAGAGAAACCCAAAGCAACATTTTATCTCTGGATTGAGGTTCCGCAGGGATATTCTTCGGCAAAAACAGCGAGCCGTCTTCTAACAGAAGCGGGCATAGTTGTAACCCCCGGCAATGGATTCGGAGCCGCAGGAGAAGGGTATATAAGAATAGCCTTAACTGTAGGCAACGAAAGGCTAAAAGAGGTTATTGAAAGAATCAATTCAATCTGCTTTTAAATGAACCAGGGACATATTGCATATATTTCCGTAGGATCAAATATCGGAAACAGACTTGAAAACTGCAAAAACAGCCTAACCTCTCTGACAAAATCAAAAATATCTATTATAAGGGGCAGGTCTCCTTTTTACATGACCGAACCGGTTGATTATATAAATCAGGATTGGTTCGTAAATCTTGTTGTAAAAATTGAGACCAGGCTCGATCCTTTCCGGCTTTTATATAAGCTAATGTTAATTCAAAGCAATGCGGGCCGCAATTATGATGTGGAAAGATTTGGCCCCAGGATTCTTGATCTTGATATCATTATGTATGACGATTTTGTAATAAATTCACCCGAGCTGATAATCCCTCATCCCAGGATGCATAAAAGACGCTTTGTGTTAAAGCCAATTTGTGATATAGATCCGCATATAGTTCATCCTGTTTTAAAAAAGGATATGCAATACCTGTTAGACAGTCTGGATGACGGGCAAATAGTGAGAAAGCTGAAAGGGCAGGATTTGACATAGATGCGGTATTTAATAATATTAGGATTAATATACTTTGCATACCGGGCAATTAAGTCATGGATGCTTCAAGGCGGACCATCGAAAACTAAAGTTTCCCGCGAGCCTGCCGGTGAAATTGACGATGTAATGGTAAAAGATCCTTATTGCGAGGTATATTTCCCAAAGAGAAACGGGGTTCATTTAAAGATTGATGGAAAGGATCTGTATTTTTGCAGCACGAAATGCAGGGACAAATTTATTGCAGCACGTTCGAAAAGGGATGTTTAGGAGGCTTTAACAGATGAAATTTTTTATAGATACAGCTAATATTGATGAAATAAAGGAAGCAAACGACATGGGAATGGTGGACGGAGTTACAACCAATCCCAGCCTTATTGCAAAAGAAGGCCGTGATTTTGAAAAGCTTGTCAAAGAAATTTGCGAAATTGTGGATGGCCCTGTAAGCGCCGAAGTCATCAGTCTCGATACCAAAGGCATGGTCAGGGAGGCGCAACATCTTGCGGCTCTTCATGGTAACATAGTGGTTAAAATTCCCATGACGGTTGATGGAATAAAGGCTACACGACAACTTTCAGAACAGGGAATAAAGACAAATGTCACTCTGGTTTTTTCACCGCTTCAGGCCCTTATGGCGGCAAAAGCGGGAGCTACTTATGCAAGCCCTTTTATCGGACGACTCGACGACCTGTCTAATGAGGGTATGGTTCTGGTAGATCAGATCGTTGAAATTTACGGCAATTATGCATTTGATACAGAGATTATTGTGGCAAGTATAAGAAATCCGATCCATGTGCTTGATGCAGCGTTAATCGGCGCCGACATTGCTACAATACCCTTTAATGTGCTTGCCAGGTTCGCTGCTCACCCATTGACCGATAAAGGCCTAAAAGCCTTTCTTGACGACTGGAACAAGGCAAAGAAGTAGTTAAATAGCATGGTCTCTAAAGACAAAATAATAAGTTGGTTGAGTCATCCCAATAGATTGACTTTATGCCGTATAGCGGCAATACCGGGCATTGTCCTTTTGTTGATATTTCCAAACAGGTTTTGCACATTTATTGCGGCCCTTTTGTTTAGCGCGGCGGCAATTACCGATTATCTGGATGGCTATTTTGCAAGAACACGGGGACTTGTGTCTGATTTCGGGAAAATTATGGACCCGGTTGCCGACAAGCTCCTGGCTTCTTCAGCTTTTATCATGCTCTCCTCTCTTGGCTGGGTTCCCGGATGGATTGTTTGCATAATTATAGGCCGCGAGATCGCCGTAACCGGCCTGCGTAATTTTGCTGTTGAAAACAGAGAGGATATTGCCGCATCCAGCCTTGGAAAATATAAAACAGGGTTTCAGATAGCAGCTATCATCCCTCTTTTATTCCATTATCCTTATTTTGGGGTAAATTTCCATGCAATCGGGACCATGTTTTTATGGGCGGCGCTGGTACTAACGATCTGGTCGGGCATTGATTATTTCATAAAGTTCAAAAAGTATCTCAAAATTTAACCCAATTTTTTGTTGACAAAATTGATATTTTTGTAAAATATCCATATACCTCTGAGCGGGAATAACTCAGCGGTAGAGTGCGACCTTGCCAAGGTCGAAGTCGCGGGTTCAAATCCCGTTTCCCGCTCCATTTCTTGATCCATTTTTTTGGCGGCATAGCCAAGTGGTAAGGCAGCGGTCTGCAAAACCGCTATTCACCAGTTCGAATCTGGTTGCCGCCTCCACAAAATTCAGCTTATCTACCGTTGATAGTTACTTCAAAAAGAGATCAAGATGGCGACTCCCCTTAAAAGCTCAGGAATGACATTTAATGTTCTGATCGGCAAAAAGGAAAAAATTTATGTGGCGCATTGTTTAGAGTTAGACATCGTGACCACAGGCACAAGGATAAAAGACGTCAGGAAAGAAATGGGAGAATTGATTGTCGCCCAAGTGGATTATGCATTCAGCAATGATAATTTAGAAAATCTTTTTTGTCCAGCCCCGGCAAACGTATGGAAAACATTCTATAATTGTGAAGAACAAGCTGAAAAACGGATTAAATTAAACTCTGCATTTAAGAAAAAATCAATGAATTTGTGCCCCACTGGATTATAGCTAAGACATGTACTACAGACAAACTTTGCCATGTCTAAAAAGAAGCCTCTTAAGGGTTCGCTCAAAAATAAATTGGCAATTTTAAGTGTTGAGGCGCCTGGCTGGCAAGGCGCGAAAGATTAGGAATATCAAGATATTGCTGAGCTTTCGGAACGCAGCCAGACGGGATGCATCGGCGCTTAAAATGTAAAGTTATTTTTGAGCGAGCCCTAAGTACAGAAAATTGCTTAAACAGTCAAATTACCACCCATAGAGGATGTGGCTTGTTTTATTTGTCCTGAAAGGTACCCTATTACTTGTTTACTTGAACAGGCTTAGTTGCTTCTTTTCAATCTCTTTTTCTTTCTGCTCCAGCCACTTTATATACTCTCTTATCTGCTTTTCATTCAGACCGACTGTACTAACACAATGAGACTCGACTCCATAAATGCCTTCTACATTTTTTACGATTCGAAATCACCTCATCCAAGTAATCTCTGCCAGAGATATGAATCAAAAAGAAAGAAAGGTTTGTGAAAGTTTATGAAAAAAATAATTCCAAAATTCAAATCTGAGGATAAAGAACGTGATTTTTGGGCAACTGCCGATTCAACCGAATATATTGATTGGGAAAAACCAGGAGAACTGTTCTTCCGAACCTCAAGCCTTCCCTCAAAAAAATCTCCTTGCGCTTACCTGAATTGATGCTTGAAGAACTCAAGGCGTTGGCCAATAAACGTGACATCCCATATCAATCGCTAATGAAAATGTTTTTGGCTGACCGCATCGAACATGAGTTGAAATCGGCAAGCCGTTGACAAGGTATATCAATCGCATCAACACAGACTGGGGCAGATAGCCGGTGTGTGGATGATATGTCCGAAGAAAAGAATTTAATAAACCAGAAAAAATATATGTCTGCGATCTCTGTAAAAGACCAAAAATAAAATGAAAAACGCATAAAATCATGGGCGTCCCGCTGGGTCGCTCTTAGAGAATTCCCAAACATAAAAATGCTGAGATAAAACAGAGCTATGCTGGCACTTTATAAATAAGTGGTCGATATGTGCGGCATAGCAAGCACAAAAATGATATGAAGCAACCATTGAAGGCACAAGCATTCTGACCACATTATTTGCATAACGTTTTGATTTAAAATAGATTATCCATGAATCCTTCTAGTCGTTCTAAAAGAGCCGCACCCATATGAAACAACGTCCCCTTTTACTTGACTTGCCAGCAGATTTACGGTAATAATGCCGACTATGTTTACACGTGAGCTAAATATAATAGAAACCTCAGCTTTTTTGCTTGGACCAAGAGGAACGGGAAAATCCACTTGGATTCAGGAAAACTATAAGGAGAATACCGCTGTTTACGATCTTTTGAACACCACAGAATTGATCCGTCTCAGCCGGGATCCATCCCTGCTTTACCAGGAAACCGCTCATTTACCCTCCGGCTCATGGGTTATCGTAGATGAGATTCAAAAAGTGCCTGCCTTGCTCAATGAGGTACACAGAATAATTGAAGAGAAAAAAATCAGATTCATTTTATCTGGATCAAGCGCACGAAAACTGAGAGAATCTGGAGTTAATCTGCTGGCCGGCAGGGCTCTTACTTACAACCTTTTCCCTTTGGTGACCAAAGAGGTCGGCTTTGAACTTGACCTGGACAAGCAGATCGCTTTCGGCATGCTTCCAGGGTCATTTTCAGCAGCAAATCCTAAGAAATATCTGCAGGCATACACAGCAACCTATTTAAAAGAAGAAATCAGGGAAGAAGCATTAACAAGAAATTTTGGCAATTTTGCCCGCTTTCTGGAAATAGCCGCCCGTCAAAACGGACAGCTCACCAACACAACGGCCATCGCAAGGGATGCAGCGGTGGCACGACAGACAGTTCAGGGCTATTTTGATATATTAATCGATACGCTGATCGGTTATTGGCTTGCCCCTTGGAAACTTAAAAGAACCACCAAGCAGGTAAGCCATTCAAAGTTTTACTTTTTTGATTCCGGTGTGGTCAGGGCCTTGTCCGGACGATTGCCTTATCCTGCAACTCCTGAAGAATCAGGGCCATTATTCGAATGTTTTATAATCAACGAAATAAGAGCATACCTTCACTACACAGAGCTGGATTACCCTCTCTATTTCTGGAGAAGTCAGAACGGAGTAGAAGTGGATATCTTTCTTGAAACTTCAAAAGGTTATGTAGCCATCGAGCTGAAAAACGGCGCCAGATGGGAAAAGAAATTTAACCGGGGGATGCACAGATTATCAGAGGAAACAGGCAAAAATAAAGTTACATGTTTTGGCGTTTTTAGAGGTGAAAGACAACTCATGATCGATAATGTCATGGTCTATCCTGCGTTTGATTTTTTAAGACGTTTATGGAGTGGTGAAATAATATCGTAATATCGGTAATCCACAAACCACAAATGACCCCACAAACCCTACGAGTGCGTAAACTGACATCGTATGGAAGGTGACTTATGATAAAACCTTTTGAAAAACCGATATATGTTGAGGCCATTTTTTGCCGGCCTTAGATGATTTCTGCGAAGGTCTGAAGGAGATATGGGACAATCACTACGAACAATGACCCGGTTGTGCAACGATTTTGACAAGAATTATCCAATTGTTTTGAGACTGACAATGTTTGCCTTTTTAGGCTACCAACGTAAGGCGGGACAGTCTGTAAATTCAATCAGCAGGGGCGGGTTTGAAACCCATCGGCAAAACCAAATCAATCAGTAGGGGCGGGTTTGAAACCCATCGGCAAAACCAAATCAATCAGTAGGGGCGGGTTTGAAACCCGCCCCTACTGACAATGTTTGCCTTTTTAGGCTACCAACGTAAGGCGGGACAGTCTGTAAATCATTCAGTAGGGGCGGGTTTGAAACCCGCCCCTGCTGAATGATTGCGAAATTGCTATAGGGGACAAAATGGCGAAAAGCGTCCCGTTTTATGTTGATAGCCCC
>JAYENE010000266.1:0-12843 GCA_034721935.1 Thermodesulfobacteriota bacterium | reverse complement strand
AACTTAACCAAAGAATTAGACAAAAATGGCATTTTAAACCTGGTTCTTTCTTAACGATTTCTAATTCCTTCAAACAGTTTCCTGCTTTAAATCTGATCACACCCGAAGCTTGATTTCAGATGGTTTGCTGCATAACGCTAAAGTATTACAAAAAGAGAAAAATATCCACTGCGTGTTTGGATGATAGATAATCATTTTGACGCAAAGTCGATTACTGATGAAATAAATGCTGTTTCTCTGGATTTAGAGAAAGAATATGAAACAAATAATAATCCAAAAGGCGCTAATCAAAACGATATTACCTTAATTGCTTATGCAAAAGTAAAAGAGGAAATTGTTGTAACTTATGAAGAAGAGCAAACTCAAAAGCCGAGAAAGAAAAAAGCTTACAAGATTCCTCTGATTTGTAATGAACAAGGCGTTGAGTGGATCAAATTTGTAACAATGCTGGATCGTCTTGGTATAAGGATATAACGGATGGCAAAAAATATTGACAAGCTGATTATAAACAGCCCTTACAAAGAACCAAAACAGCATTGGTCTTACGACAGGAAAAACAGAGATTTTAATATTAAAGAAGGCAGAAGACCTGCGGGTTATGTCATGGCCACACCAAACTCAAGAGCCTTTGACGACCCGGGAATTTTTGTAGAAATTAAATTGGTTAATAAGATTCGACCAAGAGTAAAAACATGGCGGAAAACCGGTTATCCCGGAGTAACCGGCATCACCAAACGGCTTTTGGAGCATTGGCAAGACCCGGAGGAACGTAAAGACCGCAGATTTTTCTTTTGCCAGTTGGAGGCGATTGAAACGCTTATCTGGCTGGTCGAAGCTCCTGCTGCTGAAAAAGTGGGCATAGATATTCAGGGAGACGGCGGCGCTTTTGAACGCTGGTGCAGTAAAATGGCCACAGGTTCGGGAAAAACTATTATTATGTCCATGATTATTGCCTGGAATTTTTTGAATAAAGTAACCAGCCCGACCGATGCGCGGTTCAGTAAAAATGCTCTTGTTGTAGCTCCCGGTTTGACAATAAAAAGCAGGTTACAGGTCTTACAGCCAACCCACTCTGAAAACTACTATAAAGAGTTTAATATCGTACCGGCATCTTTGATGGACAAACTCCGACAAGGAAAAGTGCTGATACAAAATTGGCATACGCTGGCATGGGATACCCAGGAAAAACTTGATGTCAAAATCAAAAAAGGTCATTTGCGATCTGTGGACAAAAGAAAGCGGACAGAAATAAGCGGCGAAGCTTATGTCCAGCAGGTTTTGGGCGATATGGCGAGTTCACGGAATATTCTTGTGATTAATGATGAAGCACACCACGCATGGCGTATGAACCCGGAAGCAATCGGAAAATATAAGCGAACCGGTTCAGAAAAAGACAGTGCGGACGAAGCTACAATCTGGGTCGGAGGCTTAGACAGAATACATAAACAAAGAGGGATTCTGCGCTGCTTTGATCTTTCTGCCACTCCGTTTACACCATCCGGTAAAAAATCAGCAGAAGAAGCCTTGTTTACATGGATTGTTTCTGATTTTGGATTGAATGATGCCATTGAATCGGGGCTGGTAAAAACACCTCGAGTTGTCGTTCGTGATGATAGTATCGTGACCAAAGAACTCAAATCACGACTTTATCATATTTATGCCGATGATGAAGTAAAAGATAATATTAATCATAAAGCAGATGAAACAGAACCTCTTCCGGTTTTATTGATAAACGCATTCTATCTTTTAGGAAAAGACTGGCGGGAAACCAGAAATAAATGGGTGGAAGCTGGTCATAAAGTGCCGCCTGTGATGATTACTGTTGCAAATAGAACTGAAACTTCGGCACGAATAAAATATGCTTTTGACCATAATCAGATATTAATCCCTGAACTGTGTGATGCAGATAAAACTCTGCAAATAGACAGTAAGATACTAAATGAAGCTGAATCAGAAACAGAGACTGTTGAAATAAAAATTTCCCCAAAACTTACAAAAAAACAACAGGCTGAGTTATTACGTCAAACTGTTGATACTATTGGCAGAGAGGGCAAACCTGGCGAACAGATTCAAAATATAATATCTGTGGGTATGCTTTCAGAGGGATGGGATGCCAGGACAGTAACTTATATCATGGGACTAAGAGCTTTTTCCAGCCAGCTATTATGCGAGCAGGTCGTTGGACGTGGACTCCGAAGAGTGAGTTATGATGCAGGCGATGATGGTTTATTTCAACCGGAATATGTTAATATATTCGGTGTTCCGTTTACATTTCTGCCGCATGAAGGAGGTGATGGACCACCGCCTCCACCTCCACCGCCAAAAACTAAAATAGAGCCCGTAAAAGAAAAATCAAAACATGAAATTACATGGCCGAACATTCTCAGAATAGATCATGTATATCGGCCGGTTTTAAAGATGGATTGGGGCAAGGTTCAAATTTTAGAGATAGATCCTTACGAGTCTATTACAGAGGCAGATTTGGCTGCGATTATTTCAGGGAAACCAAACCAGGCGGTTAACGCTGCAATTGGTCTGGAAAAAATAGCAGAAGACACCAGAGTGCAGACAATAGTTTTCAGAATTGCTTCTACCAGACCTCAGAATACGACACCCAAATTGAGGAGTATTTTTGGACAATACGGTAATTGGTTGGTAGCTACAAATCAATATATACAATCTTTATTTACAATAAACTCCATATATTGTCGTTTATGACAAAGCTTCAAGGTGGCGAATGTCCAATTTATTTCAAAAACAGCTATAACATATTGTATTATTGGTTATTAATAAAGAATTCTATATTGTTAATTCAGAGGTCTGTCTACAATATATAATTCAGAAAAACGACCGGATTGGAAAGGAAGCAAGGAAATATTTCTTGCACAGGTTGTAAGAATTGTTGAGGAGTTTATTCTGTCAAATAAAATCACAATCAAACATGATTTATTTCATCAGAATGATTCAAAAAAGAAGATATTGATGATTCTCAACATGAATAAAATCATTCAACACATCTGGTCGGAAATACGAGTTGAAAATACCGAAAAATTAACTCCTGTGTTTGACAAGGAGAATCCAATCAGGTCAACATTAGGTGTAAGAACCTGGTTTACGAGTAAACCTTGCGAATAGATTGAAAAATCACATATCAGCCATTGCGTATATGACAGCGGATGGGAAGCTGCGGAAGCATATTGTCTTGAAAAATCAGATTTAGTCACATCTTTTGTAAAAAATGATCATTTAGGATTTACAATTCTATATAATCACAAAGGAGTCATAAGAAAATATTATCCCGACTTTATTATCAGGCTGGCAAACGGCGAATATATGGTCATTGAAACAAAAGGTAAAGATAGTCAGCAAAACCAAACAAAACGAAAATATCTAAATGAATGGATAAAGGCGGTTAATGAACAAGGCGGCTTTGGCAAATGGCATTGGGATGTTTCTTTTGAACCATCGGATATTGAAAGTAAAGTTAAGAAATCTATAAAGAATACGCCTTCGCCATCCGTGGCTACGGCGTAAATTGGGCGGCGTTAAGGAATGAAGAAAAGGGCTATCAATCGCATTCCCTCTGACGCCCAAAGCTTGGAAAACAACAGGGTAGCATCTTAATCATCAACTATTGGCTTATCGAACTATCTTTCTTTTTTAAAATAGGCAGGGAAAATCATAAGGGTTGCCTTTATGAAAATCCTTCACACCTCAGACTGGCATATTGGCCGCTCTTTATATGGCCGGAAGCGATATGATGAGTTTTCGGCATTTTTAGACTGGCTGGCAGAATTCATACAGACCGAAAGTGTCGATGCGCTGCTAATTGCCGGAGATATTTTTCATATCAGCACACCCAGTACCCGTGCGCAGGAACTTTATTACCGGTTCCTCTGCAAAGTGTCCGCGTCCTGTTGCCGCTATATAGTGGTAATTGCGGGTAACCATGATTCACCTTCTTTTCTGAACGCTCCTAAAGAACTTCTGAGGGCTCTGAATGTCCATGTAGTCGGCTCGATCACAGAGAACCCGGAGGATGAGGTTATTACTCTTGCCGGGAATTCCGGCATCCCCGAGGCTATTGTGAGTGCGGTTCCTTACTTGCGGGATCGGGATATCCGCATTGTTGAAGCCGGTGAAAGCATAGAAGACAAAAACACCAAGCTCATTGACGGTCTGCAAAAGCATTATGCTGAAGTCTGCAAAATTGCTGAAGAAAAACAGAAGGAATATGAGCTCACAAATCAGACCTTGTTTGTTCCTATCATAGGAATGGGACACCTTTTTACAGCAGGCGGGAAAACGGTTGAGGGGGATGGCGTAAGAGAGCTTTACGTCGGCTCACTTGCACATGTTAGTGAAGATATTTTCCCGGCCTGTATAGACTATTTGGCGCTGGGACACCTGCACGTTCCTCAGAAGGTTGGGGCAGCAGAGTATATTCGTTACTCCGGATCACCCATTCCCATGGGTTATGGGGAATCCTTTCATGAAAAAAGTGTTGTGATTGTAGAATTTTCAAATGATCCACAATCAAAAATCACCCTTCACCCTGTTCCCTGCTTTCAGGTACTGGAAAGAATATCGGGCGAGATCGATGAGATTACGGAAAGAATCTATGAACTAAAATCCCAAAGAAGTGATGCATGGCTGGAAATTGAATACATTGGAACGGAGATCGCCGGTAATCTGCGGGAGCTTATTGATGAAGCTATTGCCAATACCGCAATGGAGATCCGCCGGATAAAAAACAAGCGTCTCCTTGAACGGGTAATAGGTCAAACCTGCGAAAATGAGACGCTCGATGATTTGAATGTGAACGATGTTTTTATCCGTTGTCTGGATACTTATGAGGTGCTGGAGGATGAACGTCCGGCGCTGATTCAATCGTACAAAGAAATAATCACGTCTCTCCATGAAGAAGACATGAATGCGGAATAGAAAGGTTGCTCATGAGAATTCTTGAGCTTAGATTTAAAAACCTCAATTCACTTAGCGGTGAATGGTCCATAGACTTCACAACTCCCGAGTATGTTTCCAATGGGATATTTGCAATTACAGGCTCTACCGGCGCGGGCAAGTCCACCATTCTTGATGCCATCTGTCTTGCCCTTTACGGCAGAACACCACGATTAAAATCAATTAACAAAAGCAGCAATGAGATTATGTCCCGGCAGACAGGTGAATGTTTTGCTGAAGTGACCTTTGAAACGCAGGCCGGTCAATTCCGATGCCATTGGAGCCAGCGCAAAGCCCGTAAAAAGGCTAATGGCAACCTTGTTGACTCAAAACATGAGATTTCGGATGCCGTCAGTGGTCAAATATTAGAGTCAAAAAAACGGGAAGTGGCAGATGCTATTGAAGCTCGAACAGGAATGGATTTTGATCGTTTTACTCGTTCCATGCTGCTTGCTCAGGGAGGGTTTGCGGCATTTCTTCAGGCAGCGCCGGACGATAGAGCTCCAATCCTTGAACAGATTACAGGAACAGAAGTTTACAGTGAAATTTCAAAACGTATTCACGAGCGCCACCGTGACGAACACGGAAAACTTGAACTACTGCAGGTAGAAACCGGCGGGATAGTCATTTTAAGCGATAAAGACGAGGCTGCGTTAAATCAGGAACTTTCCTGCAAGTATAATATTGAAAAGGAGCTTGGCCCTAAAAATGATGCGCTGGGGAAATCCATTCTATGGCTTGCCGGGATTGATGCGCTAAAAAGCGAGCTTTCTGCAATAGATAAAGAATCAGAGTCTCTGTCAAATGATTTGAAGGCATTTGAGACCGACGGGGCAAGATTGCAGCAGGCCATTAAAGCCGCAGACCTGGACAGTGAATTTGCCACCCTGTCATCGAAAAGACAGCAGCAGAAGCTTGATCTTGAGACTTTGGCAAATTCGACGATTCAGCTTCCTGTCCAGGAAAAAACGCTGGGGTTAAAAGAAACAGATCTTAAGAAGGCTGAAGAAGCTGTAATTAGAGTCAAAGATGAACAAAAAAGCGAACTTGAATTGATTAAAAAAGTTCGGGTGCTTGATCTTCGTGTTACGGACAAACAGTCTGCTTTAAAAACGGCTGAGTCAGATTGCCGGAAGATTAAAACAGAGCTTTCCAGAAATAAAAAGTACTGGCAAAAGGTTGAATCCAACAAAGAAAGTGCCGGCAAAAAACTTTCCAGAATTGAAGATTATCTGTCTTCCAATGCTCATGATTCCGCACTACTTACTGAACTGACAGGAATAAATGAGCAGATAAAAAACCTGGGTACAGCAGCAGCAAATATTTCAGTAATAAACACCCTGATTTAAAAAACCCGCATTACAGCATTAAAGGAAAGCACGGACAAGAGGAAACCTGAGCTGGACGACCTTGAAGCTGCTTTTCAAATTAGCTGCAAAAAAGCTGGTTTTGAAGATGAGCCGACATTCATTTCGTACCGACTTTCCATTGATAAAAGAAATAAATTGAGTCATCGTGCCAAACAGCTCGACGACAAACAAGCTGACATTGCAACACGGAAAAAAGACAGAGAAACCCGTTTATCTCAGGAAATAGATAAAAAGATTACTGAAGCTCCGCTGGATGGTCTGAAAAAGGAACAGACTGCAACCAGGGAATCCCTAAAAAAACTTGGTGAGGAAATTGGAGCTATAAAGCAAAAACTCACAGACAACAGGGATGCGAAAGCCAAACATCAACAGAAACAACTGTTAATCGAAGCGCAGAAAAAAGAATGCACAAGATGGGATGCGCTGCATTCATTAATCGGCTCTGCTGATGGGAAAAAATACAGAAACTTTGCTCAGGGCATCACTTTTGAATTGATGGTGTCACATGCCAACAGGCAGCTTGAAAAAATGACCGACCGCTACCTGCTGGTCCGGGATGAGGACCAACCACTGGAGTTGAATGTTGTTGATAATTATCAGGCCGGTGAAATCAGATCCACCAAAAATCTTTCCGGTGGAGAGAGCTTTATTGTCAGCCTGTCATTGGCTCTTGGATTGTCAAAAATGGCCAGTCGCAAAGTCCGTGTAGATTCCCTGTTCCTTGATGAGGGCTTTGGCAGTCTGGATGAAGATGCATTGGAAACCGCTCTGGAAACCCTTTCCGGACTGCAGCAAGATGGTAAACTGATCGGCATCATTTCTCATGTGCCAGCCTTAAGGGAACGAATCAGTACCCTGATAAGTGCCAACCCAGTGTCCGGTGGCAAAAGTGTCATAAGCGGCCCGGGATGTAAGGGAAGCAACAGCACCTATCTTAAACCTAAATTGGGCAATTTTTGGCTCGATCTGCACTGATCTCTTGCGCATCAAGGATTCGCGAAAATCCTCGACATATCCACGGGTATGCCTGCGGTTTTCCTAAACCCTTATGCATCAATATCTCAGCACATTTCTTCCCCAAAAATCGCTCAACTTAGGTTAAATATTAACTCACTCAACGGGCTATTGCTAAAAAATGTGCTGAGCGGTTATTGCCACTGGTGCATTTTGTTCAATTTACCTTTTTCCCCGCCCACAGCGCCAGTTTTTCGCGAAAAATTTTTGAGTTGTGTCTTATATCAACCGGAAATGCTTTCTTAAACAGGATTGTATCAATATTTTTTGTCAAAATGCTTTTCTTTGCCAGCTCAAAAAGCTCAACCATAAGCTGCTTTTTTTTACTTCCGCTATCCCGTGGTTCCAGCTCTATGCATATCACAGCCCTTTGTTTTGGCGGCAATCCTATGCCCACAAGGGCGCTTCGATACACCCTTGGATGATTGTTATAAATCGCCTCGCACGGAATGGTAAAAAGCGTGCCGTTTTCAGTAATTACCCGGTGATTTTTACGACCGCAAAACCAGATTCTCCCCTTTTTATCCATCCATCCAAGATCTCCCATTCTGTGCCATACCCTGTCTTCAGCATTGATCTTTGAAAACGCATCTGCCAGGGTGTTTTCAAAATACTGTTTTGTGACAAGATCTCCACTAACCGTAATCTCGCCGATCTCATTTCTGGAAACCATAAGACTGTCCGACCATTTTTCAATCGGGTCATCGGTTATCTTAATAATGCGAACCTGTATTTCCTCAAGAGGACGACCAACGCAAATACCAAACCCATGTTCACTGAGTCTTGCGGTTTCTGAAAGGATTTCATTGCTTCCGATTGATATCACCGGCATTGCTTCGGTTGCCCCGTAAGGTGTATGGATCTCTGCGTCATCACGTAACATAGAGGCAAACCGCTCAATGTTGGATGGAGATACAGGCGCTCCGGCTGAAACAATCCTTTTCAAAGATGGGAGTTTTATACCTTTGCTTTTTCCATAATGTCCCACACAATTCAGCAGAGCGGGCGATGCAAACATGTTTGTTACGCCCTGGTTTATTATAGCCTCGACAATTCTTTCAGGATTTACGCGCGCAGGTTTTGTAGGGTCCATATCAGGTATTACCGCTGTCATCCCCAATGCAGGATCAAACAGGGCAAACAGCGGAAATGTGGGAAGATCAATTTCATCCTCTGCTATGTTGAAGTGGGATTTTATATGACGTATCTGGGCATCAAACATGCCGTGAGTATATACCGCCCCTTTTGCAGGGCCTGTGCTTCCGGTTGTAAACAGGATGGCGGCTGTTTCATCACGGGTGGTTTCAGCCGTGTCACAGGATTGCCATGGAATCCTGCGGATCTGTCGCAGATCAAGCCCACCCCAGAACCAGCGTCTGCCTACTGTAATATTTGTTTTTACGGTCCTGAAATATTTTGGAAACAGTGTTCGAAGCGCGTGTGCAACCGGAATGCCGATAAAAGCGGCTGGTCTGCTTTCTTTAAGGCACAGAAGCATGCGGCCTATCCCCATTCCCGGATCAACCACAACAGGCACAGCGCCTACTTTGAATATCGCAAATGTTAAAGAAAAAAATTCCGGGCCGGGCTTTACCATTAAAACGGTTCTTGTCCCGCGCGTAATCCCTGCCTTTTCCAGTCCGTGCGCATAACAATCCGATTCATGGTCAAGTTGCAAAAATGTAAGATGCGAGTATGCAACCCTTTTGTATTTATCCCGGCCTGCAGGATAGACAACAGCCCTTTTATACGGCTGCAGACCGGCCATGGTTTTCAAATACGACGAAATGTTTATAATATTGCTATCAGCCATTATCTTCATTTTTTTACTTACCGCAGAGCCGCAGAGAACGCAAAGCAGTTTATTTTTTAAAATTGTCGTGAGAGGCGACAGCTATACAGGATGCCTGTTTAAAAAATCTTTGACAAGCAGACAAACCTTTTTGGGCTCATCTTCCAGAACATAATGTCCTGCATCTGAAAGCAGGTTGACCTCTGCTTTTGGAAAACGCTGCTGCCACTCGACAAGGTATGATACATCAAAAACAAAGTCGTGTTTGCCCCAGCATATAAGCATCGGAATGCTCCCAAGTTTATACAGATTTTCATCAACATATTTTACAAGGCCATAGCTTGGATCATTTTCGCGCACAGGAATATCCTGGACAAAACAAAGGGTCGCTATCCTGTTTTTCCAGCAGTTGTACGGGGCAATAAGCCCTGCTTTAACATCCCTGGAAAGCCCTTTGTGTGAAGCCATAAACAGGGCGCTGTATGCAAAGAGGTTAAAACCGAGGACCGCAAGAGTTGCAAACGGCCTCATATTCCGCACAAGCCACAGCCTGAAAGGAAGTCTTTTTTTGCCCGGCGGGAAAAAACCGGCGGTATTCATTATTACTATGCGGCTTATCCTTTTTGGATGCCTCAAAGCATAGGCCATGCCGATCATCCCGCCCCAATCATGGAGTATAAGTGTAACCCCTTCTGATAACTCAAGATGGTCAAACAGGGCTTCAATATCATCTACCCTGCTTTTGAGCCTGTAATCGTATCCATTTTTATCTGGTTTATCGGAAAGGCCGCATCCAATATGGTCAACCGCAATTGCGCGAAAATGTGTTGAAAGCTTTTTAACCAATTCGCGATAATAAAAAGACCATGTAGGATTTCCGTGTATCATTACAACAGGATCGCCGGTTCCCTCGTCAATAAAATGATACTTCAAACCTCTGAGGCTCATGAAATGGGATCTAAACGGGTATAGATGTTTAAAAGAGGATATATCAACCGGTCTGTTCTTTTTCATATTTTGTGACTGCTCAGGTTGACGAATTCGTAAAAGTCGAATTCATTAAGTGTTAGGTGTTAAGACAAAACATTTAATTGTCATATCAAGCTCTTAACACTTAACACATAACACGTTTCATAAAAAGTGATTTTTTGTAATACTTTAGCGTTATGCAACAAACCATCTGAAATCAAGCTTCGGGTGTGATCAGATTTAAAGCAGGAAACTGTTTGAAGGAATTAGAAATCGTTAAGAAAGAACCAGGTTTAAAATGCCATTTTTGTCTAATTCTGGCTCAACCGGAACTGGTGTGACACAGAACCCCGTCAACCGGAATCAGTGTGGTCAATAAAATCAATCTGTTACACAAACCATTATTAAGATATCAATATCTTACTAATGGTATTAGGAGTAAAAAAATGGCACTTTTTTGATTTTGGCATAACCACCTGTAAAACAACGAGAAAACGGCAAAGGGAGGGTTAATTTACCACACCAGTTCCGGTTGAGCCCTAATTCTTTGGTTAAGTTACCACTATTTCTTTATAGTTATGGCAAGTTCTTTCTTTACGATTTCTTATTCGTGAGTTTTTCCTGGTTTAAATTTGATTATACCTGTAGCGCATTTATATTCAAAAAGCTAAAGTGTTACGATATTTTAACTTTTTACGAATTCATCAAGGTTTACGGTTTTTTAAATGAATTATGCAACGACTGAAACATTTTAACCATGAACCGTGAACCGTTACGTTATTTTTACCACTTTACTCCAAGCATAATGCAGTTAAGACCGCTGCCGATTCCAAAAAATCCAACCAGATCATCCGGCATAAGAAACTCACGTTCTGATGCTATTGCAGCGGTAATGGGAAGAGACACAGTGCCGATATTGCCAAGAAACTCGAAAGTGGTAAAATCCTTTTCTTTTGGAATCCCTATGGATTCAAGCATGGTTCTCTGATGGGTCGCTCCCACCTGATGACAAATAATTTTATCCGGCTTACCATCAGGTAGTGACAGCTCTTTTCTAAAGTCATTGAACGTTTCTATCCCAAGAGTCACACCATTTTGCAACACACCGACAGAATCTGTTTCCATGATATTAAGTCCGCCTGCGGGTATTCCTGTATCCGATCCCCAACGACACAATTTATAATGCTCTGCGGCGCTCCTTATTACCCCTCCAACAAGACGATGACTGTCCTGGCCTGTGATCGACTCATCCGTTAAAAGCACGGCTACAGCCCCTGAACCGCCGGTCAGTGTGGCAATTTTTTTCTTAAAATTATCCATATCCCTAACTTTAAGGAGCTGCTCAATAGTAATATCAATTATTTCGCGTGAAGACTCGCAGGCCGTTACAAGGCCGGCCCTGATCTGGCCAAGTTCAATTGCGTTAGCCACCTGCAGCATTCCGTTTAAAATTCCCAGGCAGGCATTTGACACATCATAAATCAAGGTCTTAGTGCCCAGGCCAAGACCGTATGACACAGCGCACGCGGTTGCAGGCTCTAAATTGTCCCTGCAGACTCCGCCGTAAATGAGCATATTGACAGACTCAGGGGAAATGTCTGAGGCTTCGATAGCCTTTTGTGCTGCTTTAATTGCCCCTTCAGACATTTTGTAATCTGTATCCCAGAATCTGCGTTCGGAAATTCCTGTTATAACTTCCAGTTGCCCCTTCTGAAAATGGAGAGCTTCGTAAAGCGGCTCCAGACGCTTTTCAAGATCATCTGATGTCACTATGTTAGGAGCAAGCTCATAACCAAAAGACTCTATGTAAACCTTAGAATATAGCATTTGGATTATATTTAGTGTCTGAATGAAAACTAACCAAAGCTGTTATTTCGAGTCTGCCAGATCCCTTTGGCGGACTGCCTGGTTCCCATGCTCCAGCGTGGGAACCCATATGGTATGCATTCCCACACTGGAGCATGGGAACGAAAAAAAGATTTCTCCCTATGGTCGAAATGACAAAAAGAGGGGGTTTTCGTTCAGACACTATTTACTTGATTATATGTTATGATTTAAGTAAATTTTACTTTCCACTATGTTCTTGCCTTACCAAAACTCCTGTAAAAGGCAAGAACTATTTGATTTAATTCTTACAAATGATATTTTATAACATATTGAACCGCAATAGCGAGCGAATTCCCCAACAGAACCGAATTTGATATAGCCGCAAAAAGTTGCAAAATGCGCAAAAAATAAAATTTACATTCTTTAAGATCAATGAGTTATAAATAATAATAATTTAAAATCAGCCTTTTTACGAGTTCGTCAAATTTGATGCATTCGTAAAAAGTCGTCACTCCGGTAAAAACCGGAGTCCAGATGATCTGTTCGCCAACGCACTCTGGCGGACTTAAAAAAACCTGTCTGCATGCGGACACGCACAGGCAGGCTGGGTTCCGACATTCGTGGGGATGACAAAAGCCTGTATTTCCGAGTTCTTACGAGTTCATCAAATTTAGATGATCAGGTAAAGGGCTGTTTTGGAAAATGTGGCTACTTTCTGAAGGAGGCTGAAAAATACCATGGGTTAATCAGGAAATGTGCAATGGCTGCGGCATTTGTATGGACAGAAATTTACAAACTCAAAAAGTAACCTGCCAACAACCTGATGTGGCGGGCAGTTAAATTTAAAACGGCTGACTGTTTGAGCATGTTAGTGAGCGTTAAGAAATAACGACGACCAAATAAGATTTT
>JAYENE010000265.1:0-3090 GCA_034721935.1 Thermodesulfobacteriota bacterium | reverse complement strand
ATTTTATTTGGTCGTCGTTATTTCTTAACGCTCACTAACATGCTCAAACAGTCAGCCGTTTTAAATTTAACTGCCCGCCACATCAGGTTGTTGGCAGGTTACTTTTTGAGTTTGTAAATTTCTGAAGACGGAAAACCGGATATTGAAGAATTCAGGAATTGAGGGATTCAGGGCAACTTTAGTCCGCCAGATCCCTTTGGCGGATCACTTTAGGCGCTATAATTCTGGAGGATAGTATGATTGATTTTCTTGCAAAAGGTGGCGTTCTTGTGACACCCATCCTCTTATGTTCCGTTCTCGCTCTTGCCATCTTTTTGGAACGTGTGATCCGTTTTGCACGGATGCGTAGCCGGGGAGCCGGTTTGGCGAAACCCTTTTTCAATTAAGGTGTAAGATAGTTATATGAATTATAATCCTAACAAAAAAAACAGGTTCAAAGAATCTCTTCTAAACAAAAAAGTGTTTACCATAACGTGCGAACTGGTCCCCGGCAGAGGGTCTAAAAGTAAGGTTCAGGATAAGCTCCTTGCTTTTGCTGAAAAGGCCGCCCTTGGGAAACTAATACAGGCATTGAGTATCACGGAAAATGCCGGAGGACATCCGGCCCTTAGCCCGGCGGTATTGGGAAGAGAGATCATAAAACTCGGCATTGACCCTCTGGTGCACCTGACGTGTAAGGATAGAAATCGAAATCAACTGGAAAGCCGTTTGCTTGCGAACGGCAGAGAAGAGATGTACAATCTCCTTGTCATGGGAGGAGATTATCCTCGCTACGGGTTTAAGGGTTTTGCCAAACCAGTATTTGATCTGGACACGGTGCAGCTTATAAAAATGGTTGATGAGATAACCAAAGGATTTGAGATAGAAAAGAATGCGCCGGGAGGCGGGACAAAACTCTCTCCAATCCCCTTTTTTAAGGGATGTGTTATCTCACCTTTTAAAAAGCTCGAAGCAGAGTTGATGACCCAATATTTTAAGCTCCACAAAAAGATTGCCGCTGGCGCTGATTTCGTTATTACCCAGGTCGGATTTGACGTGCGCAAGTTTGATGAGGTGCTTCGGTATATGAGACAAAATCGCCTAAATATTCCAATACTCGGAAATGTATATATACCAAGCATGACTGTGGCTTCAGTCATGCATCAGGGGTTGGTCCCGGGCTGCGTAGTAACCGATAGGCTCATGTCCATGTATAAAGTGGAAACCCGGCTTCCGGACGGAGGAAAAAAGAATCGATTAATTCGTGCCGCCAGGCTGCTGGCCATCCTCAAAGGTCTTGGATTCGACGGTGTGCATATAGGAGGTTCCCTGCTTACCTATGAAGACATAGAGTTTGTACTGGAAAAGGGAGAAGAATTCTATCCCGGGTGGAAGCAATGGGTACGGGAGTTCTCTTTCCCGCAGGAAGGCAGTTTTTATTACTACAAACTGAATCATAAAACAGGATTGAATACGGATGTGCCGATAGATCGGCATCAGAGTATTCCCCAAAAATCAACTGGCTATCGTTTTAACAGGCTGGTTCACAAAACAGTCTTTGACGAAAAGGGATGGTTATATCGCCCCTCAAGGGTCATTTGTCGTAAAATATCCGGGACATCTCTTGAAAAACTATTTACGCAGCTTGAATATCTCATTAAATTTATCGGTTTTGAATGCCGGATGTGCGGAGACTGTACCCTCTCTGAAACAGCCTTTTTATGTCCGCAATCACAATGCGCAAAATATCTTCTGAACGGCCCTTGCGGAGGGAGTCGCGATGGATGGTGCGAGGTCTATCCCGGTGTCAAACGGTGCATCTATGTTCGGGCTTATGAGCGTCTTAAATCGTTTGGTGAGGAAGAGAGCCTCAAGGAGAATATTGTCCCGCCAAGGGATTGGTCCTTAAACCGCAAGTCCTCCTGGATTAACTATTTTATGGGAAAGGACATGAAGCGCTGAAAAAAATATCTTTATAGAAAAGCTAACCAATAGCATTAATACGCTGGAGAAAAACCAAATAACAGCAAACCAATTCAGGATAGAAAAGCTAACCAATAGGATTAACACCCATTCGGTTAAAACTGTCCGAAAAAAAGATGAAAAGCAAACTAAGAATTTGAAACAGCAAAGAACATCCTGGATGAATTGTAAAAATCGGGCTTTAGAAAAAGACTACGCTTAAAGCGGTTCAAATAGAATCTTTCTTTTGGTATTATCATAGAGCTTGAGCCTGGCCTTGAGAGTCTTTTGCTCACCAAAGATACTGACCATGTTGACTTCATTCCCCTCCAGTTCTACGATATCAACACTTTCCAGAACCTTTTCTTCCTTGCCGTCTTTCAAAATAAACGCATGTGCTTCACACATGGAAAACTTCCCCATTGTAATGATACCATCAAATTAGTCGAGGGCCTTTAAAGCCTTGCGTAAACATTCGTTGGTTTTAACTGTCATCTCTATCATTTCTCGGACATGCTTCGAACTCTCATTCTTTCCCGCCTCCTCCAGTTGTTCGGCAAACATCTCGTATCCCTCGCGGTGATGATCATTGTGTGTGATCCAGTTCTCCAATCTGATTTTTGCTTTTTCAATGAAATCCATAACCAAAGCCCCCCTTATCTAATCTTCTACCAACAAAATATGGTGATCAACCAGATTCATCTTCTTGATGCGCGCTTTTATCTCGAGTTTTTCTCCAAATATGTTCTCAAGATAGATGCTGTCACCTTCCGGTCTCAGGATATCAACACTTTCCATTATGACCCTGTCATGTCCATCCTTTATAAGATATGCATTTGCTTCACACATAAAACAATTACCCCCTTTTATTGAAAGTCGTACTTTATACACCTGCAAAAACAAAAAGCCAGAAAGCTGACAGGCCTTCTAACCTGTTTTTCACCTTCCTGACTTTATTTTGTATCTTGTAAATCCGAATTTAGGGTTCGGCAAAAAATAAATTCGCAATTTCAGGTGTTGAAGCGCTCGGCTGACAAGGCGCGAAAAAGCATGAATATCAAGCATATTCAGAATTTTCGCAACGCAGTCAGGCGGGATGCATCGGCGCCTGAAATGTGAAGTTATTTTTTGTCGAGCCCTTACTATTAA
>JAYENE010000264.1:0-12886 GCA_034721935.1 Thermodesulfobacteriota bacterium | reverse complement strand
TTCAACTTCTTTTTTTAAATTTTTATTTTTATTATCGTCAAAATTTATCCCCATAAATTCAGAGATTAAACTGTTGCCCTGCATAATCCTGTAGTCCAGATTCGGCAGAGGCTTGATATTCTTAATTTCCTCTTCATCCACTACAAGCGAGAGCCACAACCTCAGCTTGGCAATCTCCACTGCTCCGGGGTCAATGTCCACGCCGTAAAGGGAATGCTCAATGCATTGGCGTTTGAAATTATATGCAGTCCGTTTGTCATCAAAGTGAGATTGCTTCGCCTGCCTGTGCGTACCCGCACGCAGACAGGTCGCTTGCGCTCCTCGCAATGACAAAAAAGGCGTAAGTACATTCCTGATTTTTACAATCTCGCTCATCATACCTACCGGAAAAGCGCCTGAGCCCACTGCAGGGTCGCAGACCGTGATTTCCGCGAGTTTATCATCAATTAGTTTCGCGTTTTCTCTGATGCTTTCCGGCAATTGATGGGAATAGGTTTTTGTTTCTTTTCCTTTGCTTAATACCCGGGCTTCGTTTTCGCTTACCTGTTCGCCGGTGTGTATCAGGGCTTCGATGTCTTTTTTTGAAGGAATTAGAGATTGCTTCGCTTCGCTCGCAATGACTTCGGTATGAAGGTAGTTTGTCAGGCTCTGCTGACACATATAGTGGACAATCTCACGGGGAGTGTAATAGACGCCAAACTTTTTATTGAATTTGTTTTCTTCCCCTTTTCTGCCGCTTTTTAATGCATTTCTAAATTCATCATAATTATCGGGGCGGATGGCATTGAATTTTTCATAAGACTTGCCCAGAAGCTCCGGGTCGATGGCCACTTCCTTTTCAAGCGGTTCATCCTCTTTAACGGTAAAATTGTAGCGGTCAAAGACATCCAATATGCCTGTTCCTTTATCACCCTCTTTTGTTTTTACATTGTTGGAAAAGAGTTTGTCTGGAATAAGTATATCGGTATGCACCCAGTCGTAATTGCCGATAGGATCAAAAAGTCCGCCGTTCAGGAAGGGAATTTTACAATTGAAACGGCTGTAATAGTAATCTTCATGCTTACGATCTTCACCAGTCCGCAAGGCTTCATAAAAAAGCGGTTCCAGAATATCATTGAAGAAATTATTATAATCACCATGTTTTTTCTCAAACAGCTCGCGCAGAAAATGCTTTGCGCCTGTGCCCCAGTCATTATCACGGCCCACGCCGAACCAGCCTTTTTTCTGCAAAAAATAAAGGAATATAATCTGCCCAAGCAGTTTTTTGGCAAAGTTTACAGTATCAACGCCTTTGGCCTCAAATTCATTCCTCAGGCTGGAAGCCTGAGTTACTATCTTATCCAGCTCTTCCTTGGTGTGCAGGAAAAGTTCACGGTATTTGAGAAAAAACTCTTTTGTAACAGTTTCAATATCAAAGGCTTTCTGGATTTCCTCAAGGGTGGGATCCTGTTCATCATTTGCCAGTATTTTAACAAGACGGCTTTGTGCTGTGTGGCTTTTTTCATTTTCACCTACAAGGAACGACCAGCGCCGGGCAGGGGTGAATTCCTCTTTCACTTTCATACTGCCGGATTTCGTCTGCTCAAACTTATAATCCATCTTTACCAGTGAAAACCGCCAGTCAGATTCTTCAGGCGAAACAAATGCAAATAATCCGGCATGTTTTGTACCCCTGTCGGCAAGATATCTGCCAGCAAAGTTTCTTTGTGTAACACGGGCATGATCTAATGAAAATCCTTTTTGCAGATAAACGATAATGATATCAATCTTTTTATCATTGGCTGAAGTATAGGTTCCGATACGCTCGTATGTTTTGATAACACCACTAAACCCTTCCTTTACATAACCGTGAGCATGAAATGCTTTTGATTTATCAATACTGTTTAGAAGGTTTTTGATGAAATTAGTAAAACGCACCTTATCAAAAGGGCTTTCAAAGGTTTCTTTGATAAGTTCTTGTGCCTGCTTTTTATCCATATTTATTCCTCAAAGGGGTAGTCGCCTGTTTTTACTGATTTTATTACCAGTAATCAGCCGATTTTAGTCGATTCTCAGCGACACAGAAATCTGACAATTAGCTTGGATCATCTGACAATTAGCTGACGATTAGCTTTTCACTTTCAGCACATACCGTGTAGACCTTCGCAGCTAATCGTTCCGGCTCCATTTCTTTTTGCACTGAACTCACAAATATTCTATATTTCCTCATCCTGGTTTTTACCCTGTAATATTTTATTCAGCAATTATTCACCTGACAGGTATAATGAGAGTATGACTTCACGTTTACCGAATACTGCCGGGTTCTGCTCGGCATAATGACTTTGCAGCAGCCTTTCGGGTATATGGGTTTGGAGCACTGCCAGTACCTTGAAAGGATTTATCAGTTCATTTTTAAGCCCATTTAAGGCTTTTAATGTATTTTTTGCCGTCTGTTTGGGCAGCCCGCCTTCTTCGAGCTGGGTTAATACCTTTTTAAGATAAAGTTCCTGGTCATCGGTAAATTGCTGCGTGTTTTTCATGGTTGCTTTTAGAATTCTCAGGATATTGGCGGCGCTGTCGCGTCCTCTTCTTTTCTGGGGCTTAACCATTTCTTCGGTAGTAGCGATAATAAAGGCTTCCTTGTTTTTGTCCAGAAGGTCATAAATCTCTCCGGGGAGTTTTTTCCTTTTTTCATCAGGCCAGCTTTCAAGCAGTTTTGCCGCTGACATAAAATCGAGCTCTTCTGCTGTTTTCCGCGCCATGAAAAACTTCTGCAGCTTCCCACGGCGAAAGTAGGTAATGAGCGCTCCAGTATCACAGGCATCCTGCCTGTGCCTGTGAGGTTGACCGCTCAAGCTGGAAGCTTGAGTTACAATGTATTGCCTTATTCTTTCTATCTGTTCAGGGCTTCGAATTATATGATCAAAAGATTCGGACATCCACACGGGTCCTCTTTGATTTGTTATCTTGTTCAACTCATTGGCTGTATAGGATTTCCAGGAATGCGTAATCTTTGATAAAGTCCATTCACCTCTCGGAATTACAATAACATGGACATGATTGGGCATGACAACAAATTTATCCAAACAGTATCGTTCACCATCGAAATGATTTAATGCCTTCTCAACAATTTGTTTGCACTTTTTGTTGTTTAATATGCATGAGCCATGACCATTGTCCAATAAATCATCATATCGTTTGGAGAAAAGGCGGTAATATTCAATCTTTTTGTGTTGATTCAGTTTTTTGACTTCAGAAGGGTTGGAGATTTTGTTGGCTTCCAGCCACTGTTCTCTCTCCCTTTTGATGTTTTCAGAGACTTCTTGCGGAATTGAATCATATAACCTGAAGGTAACAAAATAAGCGGTTCCTTTCTGCTGCCAATGAGGCAAATTTCTCTGTTTTATTTCGACTGATTTATTATACGGATCAAAATATATTATTATATCAGACATATTCTGGCTGGAACGATTGAAGCACAGGCTGGAAGCCTGAGTTACTTTTGCTGTGCGTGCTTTTTTAGGCAGGCGTTTTATTTTTTCAAAAAAGTCAGGCTCCTTTTCCCTGATTTCCTTTATAATATTAAGATATTTAAGTTCGCTATCCTCTGCCCCTTCCTCGCCTTCCAGTGTTTTCTTTGAAGTCAAGCGATCAAACAGCTCATGTGAACCTATGGGCTCTCCTTCGGTTAAAAGCTCCGCATCGCCGCCAAGCAGGGTTAAAAACGCATTGATTTTCCCTTCTGCCGCTTCTTTGAGCTTTATCTCGTCATTAGATTGTTTGGTTGGAAAAAAACTGAAAGTATGAATTATATCAAAGGGTGTATCAACCCTGTTAATACGTCCCACTCTCTGCATCATTCTCGTCGGATTCCATGGGATATCGTAATTAATCACCACATTTGCGCGGTGCAGGTTAACACCTTCCGACAGGACTTCGGTAGATACAAGTATTCGATAATCTTCTTTAGGGTGACGGGCTCTGGCATCAAAGTTTTCAATGACTTTATCGCGAACAGACTCGCCTGAATCCCCTGTAAACAAAAGCACTTTATCAGGATACTTGCTATTTATGTTTTTAAACAGATAGTTGGCTGTTTCCTTTGATTCTGTAAAAATAATAAGATGATTATTTTTTAAGACTGGATTTTTTGACAAATCGTTTATGAATTTTATGAGTTTCGGATCGCGGTTTACCTTCTGCCAGAGCTTTTTGACTTCCAACAAGATGTCATGGTCATGCTGCAAATCTTTCCTGAGACCTTTTCTGAAATCCTTGCTTTCATATTTTTCCGCCCGGCCTTCATCTATTAATTGCTGGACTGCTTCGTCATCGTCGTTTTCAAGCAGTTCAAATATCTTGCCGGTGTGTTTTTTGCTTACATAAACAGTGCCATTATCAAACTCTTTTATGAACATTTCGTATGAATGCAGGAATCTGTCCACTGAATTTCTAAAGGCAAAGAAACTGCTTTCCAGCCGTTTGACAAGCAGGATCTTCATAAAACGTCCCATATTTTTCTGAGAAAGTTCCTCGGGCTGCGTAATTTTGCCCTTATAATAGAGCATGGGCATGTAACGGGCGTATCTGAATTTACTGGCAATCAGATCAATGGTTTTATTAAAAATACTGTCTTCTTCGTCATTGAGTTCGTAAAACAGCGGTTCCGGTTTTTTAACTTCCGGAAATTTAAGGCCTTGTTCTTTTATATCTTTGCTGAAATATTTTTCAATTTCGGTCCTGGTACGTCGCACCATTAGATATTTAAGAACTTTATTGCGTATTTCCCGCGCATTTGCTCTTACAGTGTTTATGTATTCAATATAGTCTTTCTTTCTGTCCAGTTTTTTAAGTTTTTTGCTCAGACCGTTAAAAAATGCTTCCAGGTCAGGCAGATTGGGAATGGCGCTTTTTTTGGCTTTCTGAAACAGTTTAAGAAGGCTCAGAATATCTTGCGGGGTGTTATTGTAAGGAGTCGCTGTTACCAGTATAACTCTTTTACCGCGGCAGATTTCCGCTAATTTCTCATAACTTATTGTTGTTTCGGTTCGAAAACGGTGTGCCTCATCTATGATAATATTTGTGTATTTGTCTGTTCCTCTGTAAAGCAGATGGTCCAGTTTGCCGATAGATTCAAAATCTGCCTGGACTCTGAAGTCTGAAAAAACATTCGTCCAGGAGCCGGGATTGGATTTTCCGAGAAGCGCCGGCGGGGCGATAACAAGTGTTCTTCCGTCCAGTTGACCTGCCAGCATTGCCGAAATGTATGTTTTCCCCAGGCCCACAACATCGGAAACAAAAACGCCGCCATATTCTAACAGTATCTTTTTAGTGTTTAAGACCGCCTGCTCCTGATATTCAAGCTTTTTAAACTCCTGCGGGAGATACTTAATAAATACTTCATCTGTCTGGCTGAGTTCATCCTTGAAATATTCATAGAGAAATTTCAGATATAACTGAAAAGGCGTGATATTTTGACTGAGCCATGTCTTTTCCTGAATGGTCTGAACATACTTTTCGCTGACATCTACAGCGTTATTCCATAATTCCTCAAATTTATTTTTAGCAAAATCATAGTCACTTCTGTTTTTCAGTTCCACGTTGAATTCAAGATTGTCAACCAGCCCGGCTTGTGTAAAATTGCTGGAGCCTGTAATAACGCGTCCAACATCTCTGTCACCTTCCGTAAATGTCATAATATAGAGCTTGGCGTGTATATTCTGTGACGGATAAGCCCTTAATTCCAGCTTGCCGCTTCCAACCCATTTTATAAATTTATTTACGCCTTCTTCAACTTTTCTATTATCCTCAGAATCCTCCATCTCTTTTTGAACAAGATTTTCAACTTCCTGCCTGGCTTCGGCGTGTGAGAAATCAATTTGCTGCTGTTTAAGTTTTTGGGCGTTTTCCAGTAAGTCGAAAGTTTGTCTGCTTGTGCTGATTCCAATAAGAATTCTTATCTTTTCTGTGTTTTCCAAAGACTGGTAAATAGCGTGAAACCCGCTGGAATAGAAGTAACCTGCAAGGCAGTCAAAGAATGAAGTGTCTTTAATAAGGACTTCAAACCGCTCTTTAAGGGTTTGATTTTCTTCGTTTGTAATAAATGACAGGTCGGTGTTCATATAATTCCTTTGGATCAAAGGGGTCTATGTTTGACCCTTAATGATATTATCTTGATTGAATGTTGTTTTTTCCGGTATCATTTCTTTCTTCTACTTCCCTTTGTCCTTTTGCCATAGGCAGCCTTCTTTTCCTTTACCACAAACCCAATCTTCTTGCGTGGTTTCGCAGGCGGTGTCATGAGTTGTCGGATCGCCTCAAAAATGGCCTGAATCTGTTCATCATGACTTTCTAGTCGATGCTCCAGCTCTCCAACTTTTTGTAATAATTCAGTGTGTGTTTCCACCATTTTGCGGAGTCTGACAAATGCGCGTACTACAAAGATACTGGCCTCTATGGCTCGTGGTGAATTGATGACGCTGGCTGCCATAATTGCTCCATGTTCCGTAAAGGCATAAGGAAGTGACGGTGAAAATTTGAGTGTGGAAAGGTGGTCGCATTTTGCGACCACCTTTGCTTTTTCTTTGGTAGTAAGCCGAAAGATAAAATCGTCTGGAAAACGACTGCGATTGCGCCTTACTTGTTCATTAAGCCGTTTCGTAGTTACATTATAAAGCTGTGCCAGATCTCGATCCAATATTACCTTCTGTTCTCGTATGACAAGGATAATGTTTTCAATTCTACCAACTGGAATGACTCCATTTTCACTCATGAATGCCCCTTTGTTGCAATGTTGCTGTCTTGGAAAGGGGTCAGGTCTGCCTTTGACCCTTAATGATATTATTTTTATTGGATGTTGTTTTTCCCAGTCTTATCAGACTTTGTTCCACGTCGTCTGATAATTTCTTCTCGTTGGCCTGGTGTTAGTTTTGCTATTTTTTTAATAAAAAGAAGCTGTAATGTAAAATCACACACATTGCCGAAAAAATCAATTTTAATCAGGTTATGGATATATATGTCTGATCGTAATTTGACATCAAATATCAAGTGTTTATTTTTAGTTAAATTAGTGTCTGAACGAAAACTAACCAAAAGCTGTTATTTCGATTCTGTCAGAGCCCTTTGGCGGACTGCCTGGTTCCCATGCTCCAGCGTGGGAACCCATATGGTATGCGTTCCCACGCTGGAGCATGGGAACGAGAAAAAAGATTTCTCCATACGGTCGAAATGACAACAAGAGGGGGTTTTCGTTCAGGCACTAAATTATGAAATTGTAATTTCTCAATAACCTCTGGCGATATTCGGAATTACAGCCGTAGGGGCGGGTTTATCCCGCCAGAATCGACTCGGCAGGCGGCGTAAAGCCGCCCCTACGAGAGATTTCTCATCACACAACCAACTAATTGACAAAACTTCGGTAGATGCTATTGCCCGAACTTATGAGAAGTTACAATGAAATTCAAAATTCAAATTCAAAATTGTGCCTGAACGGTTTTTTCGTTCAGGCGCTGATCAGGAGGCATTATGCGTTTTGATAAATTTACAATAAAATCACAGGAACTCATTCAAAATGCCCAGGCCCTGGCATCGAAGCATAATAATCAGCAGATTGAGCCGGAGCATTTGCTTAAATCCATGCTGGATGAAGAGACTGGAATAGCCGCTTCAATGCTGCTGAAGCTTGGTGTTTCTCCAAAGGATGTCGCCCGGGACCTGGCGCTTGCCATTGATAAATTGCCAAAGGTAAGTGGAAGCGGAATGGGGGATGCTCATATATCACAGATGACAAACGATGTCCTGGAAGCCGCCTTTGTGGAAGCATCTAACATGAAAGATGAATATGTGAGCATAGAACATATCATTCTTGCAATTTCGGATAAAAAGGATTGCAAGGCATCAAAGATTCTTGGTCGTTACGGGATAAAAAGGGAATCTGTTTTAAAGGTTCTTATGGATATTCGCGGATCGCAAAGGATAACCGATCCTAATCCTGAAGAAAAATATCAGGCCCTTGACAGGTTCAGCCGAGACCTGACCGATCTTGCCCGCTTAGGCAAGCTTGACCCGGTTATTGGTCGTGATGACGAAATCAGGCGTATTGCTCAGGTGCTTTCGAGACGCACCAAGAATAATCCTGTTCTCATAGGAGAACCCGGAGTCGGCAAGACAGCTATTGTCGAAGGTCTTGCTCAGCGCATAGTTGAAGGGGATGTATCCGAGAGTCTGAAAAATCGGCGGGTAGTTGCTCTGGATATGGGGGCCCTTATTGCTGGAGCCAAGTACAGAGGGGAATTTGAAGATCGCCTGAAAGCGGTATTAAAGGAGGTGGAGCAGGCAGAAGGAGAAATTATACTTTTCATTGATGAGCTTCATACCGTGGTTGGAGCAGGCGCGAGCGAAGGATCGATGGATGCCTCAAATATGTTAAAGCCCGCCCTTGCCAGGGGAACCCTCCGGTGCGTTGGAGCGACCACATTGAAAGAATACAGGAAATATATTGAAAAGGACGCCGCGCTTGAAAGACGTTTTCAACCGGTTATGATCCAGGAACCCACTGTTGAAGACACTATTTCTATCCTTCGGGGCCTGAAGGAAAAATACGAAGTGCATCACGGTGTAAGGATCAAAGATTCAGCAATTATTGCCGCTGCAACGCTTTCAAACCGTTATATTTCAGATCGGTTTCTTCCTGACAAGGCGATTGATCTGGTGGATGAATGCGCTTCAAAGCTCAGGATGGAAATAGACAGTATGCCTGTGGAAATAGATGAGATTCAGCGCAAAATTACACAGTTTGAAATCGAACGGGAAGCGTTGAAAAAAGAATCTGATCAGGCGTCAAAGGATCTTCTGGTAAAGATTGAAGAGGATCTGGCAGCTTTGAAGGATGAAATCCAGGAGATGAAGGCTCACTGGCAAAACGAAAAGGATGCGATTAAGAACATAAGAAAGATAAAGGAGGAAATCGAAAAACTTGGCATTGAGGAGCAGCAGGCTGAAAGGGATGGGGATCTGGCAAAGGTTGCTGAAATCAGATACGGAAACGCGGCTGATCTGAGAAAACACTTAGATGAGGCAAGGGTAAAACTATCCGACCTTCAGAAAGACAGCAAAATGCTCAAGGAAGAAGTTGATGCTGAAGATATTGCCAGGGTAATATACAGTTGGACAGGAATCCCTGTCAGCAAGATGCTTGAGGGTAAAAAGGAAAGACTTGTACACATGGAGAATCGCATCGGAAAAAGGGTCATCGGACAGGAAGAGGCTGTTGAAGCTGTTTCAAATGCTGTCCGCCGGGCGCGTTCCGGATTACAGGATCAAAACCGGCCAATTGGGTCATTTATATTCATGGGCCCCACAGGTGTGGGCAAGACAGAGCTTGCCAAGGCCCTTGCAGAATTTATTTTCGACAGTGAACAGGCAATGGTACGAATTGATATGTCGGAATATATGGAAAAATATTCTGTCTCAAGACTTATCGGCGCTCCTCCCGGTTACGTGGGATATGACGAAGGCGGCTATTTAACTGAGGCCGTGCGAAGGAGGCCCTATTCCGTGCTGCTGTTTGACGAAATTGAAAAGGCTCATCCCGAAGTTTTTAATGTTCTGCTCCAGATCTTAGATGACGGACGAATGACAGACGGCCATGGAAGAACAGTCGATTTTAAAAACAGTATAATTGTCATGACTTCAAATGTCGGCAGCCAGTGGATTCAGGAGCTGGGAGTGTCAAGACGTGAAGAGATGGAAGCTAAAATGACAGAGGCCCTTCACGCAAATTTTAAGCCTGAATTCTTAAACAGAATAGATGACATAATAATTTTCCATAACCTTACGCCTGAGCAACTTCGTAATATTGTTGAAATTCAGATAAAAAGGCTAAGCGCAAGACTTTCTGAAAAAAATATTAATCTTGTTATTTCAGATAGCGCATTATCATTTCTTGCTGAAAAAGGTTATGATCCAATATACGGAGCGCGGCCATTAAAACGGGCAATACAAAAGTATATTGAAAATCCTTTGGCCATGGAAATTTTAAAAGGAAATATTTTGGAGGGAAGTAGTGTTAGCGCAAAAGCCCAAGGGGATTGCATTGTTTTCAGGAGTATATAGCGCCTGAACGAAAACCCTATTAACCATGATCAAATAAGGCTTTACGGTATATTTATACATATGAAGTTAATAGCTGTTAGGTTTTAGCTGTTAGGTTTTAGCTAACCGCTAATTGCTAACAGCTAATTGCTTAACGTAGGTTAAACCTATCTGTGTGAATCTGTGGCTGAATAGTTACAAAAAATTATTGAAATTTGCCGTAATTCATCGTAATATTTATATATGAGTCTTTCTGCTTCTGAAAAATTGCGCTGTTTCTATGATCAGTTTTCCAGCGATGATCATGTTCTTGTCGTAATTAATGCTGATCCGGATGCGATTGCCTGTGCCATGGCAGTTAAAAGACTGCTGTGGCGCAAAGTAGCAAGTGTAGATATTTCAAATATAAATACAATTAAACGTCCGGACAACCTGGCCATGATCCGGCTTTTGGGAGTCAATCTAACACATATATCAAAAATCGATAAAGCCGGGTTCAACCGTTTTGTCATACTTGATTCCCAGCCCGAACATAATGATGCCTTTTCAGGAATCAATCCTGATATAATAATAGATCATCATCCTGAAACAGGCGCACAGGCCTCTTTTATGGACATCCGTCCGCAATATGGCGCTGCTGCCAGTATTTTGACCGAATACCTGCAAGCAGCCAGAATAAAACCCTCTTCCAGGCTGGCTACTGCCCTGTTTTTTGCCATAAAGACAGATACAAACAACTTTGTCAGGCAGACTTCACTTGAAGATGTCCGGTCATTCCAGTTTCTTTTTCGCTATGCCAATATCCATCTTGCACAAAAGATAGAACATGTGGATCTGCGAGTTGATTTTTTAAAGCATTTTAAAAGGGCTCTTCTGAGCAAGCGCATGCGTAAAGGCAGGGTATGTGTTTATCTCGGAACTGTAGAGAATGCGGATGTGTGCGTGCTTATTGCGGATTTTTTTATGCGTGTAAACTCCGTCAAATGGAGCATTGTTTCAGCTATTTGCGGAAAAAAGCTGGTAATTGTTTTTAGAAATGACGGCACATGCAGGAATGCCGGTGATGTGGCAAAACAGAGTTTTGGCGCTATTGGTTCGGCAGGCGGCCATAAAAGCATGGCCCGTGCCGAAATTCCAATTCCTGATTTAGAAGAACATGTAAAATATAAGAATGATAAAATATTGTTTAGATGGATTATAAATCAGGTTGAAAAAAAAGTTATGAGAAAATAGTGATAGCATCGTAAAAAGTCAAAAAACCACTTTTTACGAAACGTATTAGGTAACTTCTCAATATGTCTGGGCAACACTTACTGGATTCCGGCTTTCGCCGGAATGACGATTGGATATAAACGCCTGTCATTCCGGCGAAAGCCGGAATCCAGAGGATAGTCGCAAAATATGATTTGCCCGGACTTATTGAGAAGTTACCGTGTTAGGTATTAAGTATTTGATGTGACAAGTAAATGTTTTATCTTAACACTTAACACTTGATGAACTCGTAAAAAGTCCCAAAAACGTCATGCCGGACCCCGTATCCGGTACGGGGCAGGCCCGATCCGGTATCCAGAACATATTGAAATTACTGGATAGCGCTAAAGCTTCACTATGTGCCCGGCTTTCGCCGGAATGACCAAAAATGGTGTTTTTCGACTTTTTACGAGTTCATCAACACTTAAGTGATAGTTTCGCAAAATAACTTTTATTAATTTATAACCTAAGTTGAGCGATTTATTGCGAAGATATGTGCCGAGATCTTGATGCATAAGGGTTTGCGAAAACCACAGGCATACCCGTGGATATGTTGAGGATTTTCGCAAATCCTTGATGCGCAAGAGATCGGTGCAGATCGAGTAAAAAATCGCTCAATTTAGGTATAAATAAGGTTTTTTAATAAATTGGATTTATCAGTTACCATACTCGGTTCAGGCACATGCGTGCCTTCTCTCAAGCGAAGTTCATGCTCTGTTTTGATGGAAACAGACGGAAGAAAACTGCTTTTTGATTGCGGGGCCGGCACAATGAGGAGGCTTCTTGAAGCCGGCACAAAAATTTTCGATATTTCTTTTATTTTTTTCAGCCACTTGCATCCTGATCATACAGGAGAGCTGGCTTGTTTTTTGTTTGCAACCAAGCACCCTGATATTGAGCGGCGGCAAAAACCTATTACAATCATTGCGGGAAAGGGATTTGCAGGGTTTTACGACAGGCTTAAAATTGCTTACAAAGAATGGATAGAGCTTAAGCCTGGGCTGCTTAATGTTGTTGAGATGGATAACAAAGGAAAAGATTCTCTTGATTTTGGCGATTTTATTGTGGAGTCGATTCCGGTTGAGCACACCGATGAAAGCATAGCCTATCGAATAACCGGCTTAAGTGGAAAATCGGTTGTCTATTCAGGGGATACTGATTTTTCCGACAACCTTGTTGCCCTGGCAAAAAATGCAGATCTTCTTATTTGTGAATCTGCTCTTCCAGATGAATTAAAAGTTGCAGGCCATCTGACACCTTCCCTTGCCGGCGAAATCTCCACGCAGGCAAATGTTCGCAAGCTGGTTCTGACTCACTTTTATCCTGAATGCGATCACGCGGATATTGAAAACCAGTGCCGCAAAACCTGGTCCGGCCCGCTGATTTTGGCTGAGGATCTGATGAAGATAACTATTGATGCCTGATCTTTTTAGTAAATAGTGTCTGAACGAAAACTAACCAAAAGCTGTTATTTCGATTCTGTCAGAGCCCTTTGGCGGACTGCCTGGTTCCCATGCTCCAGCGTGGGAACCCATATGGTATGCGTTTCCACGCTGGAGCATGG
>JAYENE010000263.1:0-12894 GCA_034721935.1 Thermodesulfobacteriota bacterium | reverse complement strand
GGAATGAGTCAGCCAGGAGTGGGATATGCTGTAAATAGAGGAGAAAAGATCGCTAAAGAACATAAATATCAGTTGTTCTAACAAGTTATTTACTTATTTATGGACGTCCCGCATATCACCGCTAAAGATAAGAAGAAAAATATGAACATAATTGAAATAATAACCAATTTGTATAATGCCTTAATCGCTAATTTGAAAGAAGGTGAATCCCGGTCTCTTTAAGACCGCATGCTGTCGTCGGAACAGTACAAGATGATCCTTTTGATTCATGGGTCGGCAATGAGATTAAAAAAGTTTTACCTGGCATTGAAGTTTATCACGCCGGCAAATTAACTACACCCGATATTGTTCTAAGAGATAGATCAAGTACTACCATTGTTGGCTTAGAGGTAAAAAAACTTATTCAAAAGCCAAATGGTGCAGACCCACGGGGAATGACTATTGATTACAACAGTTGCTTACCGTGCGGAAAGGCACTTATCAAAGTCGGGAACGATACTGTTGAAATTCCATGTTATTATCTTTTTGCATTACTCAGTCCTGATAGTTCCAGTATAGTCACTACAATAATTATGGATGGTGATTTTTTAAACTATGATTTCGACCTTCACAAAGATGCGAAATATTCTAACAAAACGGAATATCATCACGGCCCTTATGGGGAAGGTTCCATCAGACATAGAAAGATGTATACCTATCCGAATCCTTTGAACTACAAATTAAGCTTCTTTCATCTAAGACATATTCTTGTCATTAAAAAACATGATCTTTCATCAATTAAACAGCCTATGAATTGTACAGATATTGTAATAAGAGACGACAAGTACAACAATTCATTCCATTATGTTGTTATCGATAGTACAACAAAATCAAGACTTCATTTAGATAAATTACCTGTTAGAAGGGATGTATTCAAAGCTTGTAAAGAACGTAAGCCAAAAGAACGTGTCTCATCAATGCCTAAACTTGAACCATAATTATAAAGGTACAGTTGAATGCCAAAATATATAGAAAAAGAATTCCCCATAGGTATTTTAAGCCAGTTGGCTGAAAGAGAATCCTGGAGGAAAGAAATCTATAGACCAGTATACTATATACACAAATGGTGGGCCAAAAGACTTGGCTCGATTTTTCGATGTATTATTTTAGCAGCTTGTAGAGACGAACATGGTAATATAATAAAAGATTATTATTCTAAAAACTGTTTTTCTGATGTTACTGTTTTCGATCCTTTTATGGGAAGTGGTGTAACTGTAGGTGAAGCAGCCAAACTAGGATGTATGGTAATTGGGCGTGACATTAATCCTGTATCTGAAACTATTGTTCACGCTAGTTTAGCAAAATATAAAATAACTGAAATAGATAAAACATTTAAAAAGATTGAAAGGAATGTAAAAGAAAAAATTCAATTATTTTATAAAACAAAGCTTGATAGTGGAAACATCGCTGATGTTCTTTACTACTTTTGGGTAAAAACCCTCAAATGTCCTAACTGTGGGAAAGAAATAGATCTATTTAAATCACGAATCTTTTCAAAAAATGCAATGCCTAAAAAAGACCCGTCAGCCAGATCTATTTGTCCACAATGCTATAGCATTAATCATACATTGTTTAATAGCGAAAAAACGACCTGCTCAGTCTGTAACATCAGTTATAATCCTCAAGGCGGGAATGTAAACGGTTCTAAAGTAACTTGCCCGCATTGTTTATATATATTTAAGCTGGTTGATTATTTGAAAGGAACAAATCAACTATTAGACCATAAGCTTTATGCTAAACTTGTATTAGATAATGGCACAAAAAAATATGAGATGCCTAATGGTTATGATTTTGAGGTGTTAGATAATGTACAATCAGAATTTGAATTTTTAAATAAAAAAATTCCATTTATGCAAATAAAAGAAGGCTATAATACTAATCAAGTTTTAAAATATAATTATAAGTTCTGGCATCAAATGTTTTCTTCAAGGCAATTGATTTGTATCTATCATCTTTGCGATGAAATAATAAAAATATCCGATTTTTCTCTAAAACGTTTGTTTGCCTGCTTATTATCCGGTGTACTAGAATTTAACAATATGTTTTGCACTTTCAAGGGCGAAGGCACTGGCGCTGTCCGTCATATGTTCGCACATCATATTCTCAAACCCGAGTTAATGCCAATAGAAGCAAATATTTGGGGCACATCTAAATCATCAGGTTCTTTTTCCACGTTATATAAAAGCAGAATTCTTCGAGCATTAGATTACAAGTCCAATCCATTTGAATTGAAACTTAAAGATAAAAAAGGATTAAAAATTTCTAATATTAATATCCCGCTTAATTGTAATATAGCTGAAACTTACTCTGAGTTTAAGAAAAATGGTGCATCAGTTTATATTTCTTACGGGGATTCTGCTAATACAGATATTGAAAGCAATACTATTGATCTGGTTATCACAGACCCACCATTTTTTGATAATGTTCATTATTCTCAGCTAGCTGATTTTTTCTATTATTGGTTAAACCAAATTTTAAATATATCAGATACAAATACGACTCGACATAAGGCCGAAGTCCAGGATACGAATGCAGATAAATTTTCTGCCAAATTATATGATGTCTTTTCAGAATGCTATCGTGTTCTCAAAAGACAAGGATTGTTAATCTTTACCTATCATCATTCCAGGCATGAGGGGTGGCTTTCTGTATATAATGCTATACGAAAAGCAGGTTTTATATGTGAACAGTCATTTCCGGTTAAAGCTGAGATGTCGGTTTCTATGCCAATCCAGCAAGCCAAAACTCCGATCCATCTTGATCTTGTCCTTGTTTGCAAAAAACAAATTAATGATAGCGATAAACTAACAACTAATAATATTCTAGAGTTATCCATAGAAAAAGCAAGAGCCCAAATTGCTGAATTAACTGCATCGGGTATTAATATTTCGGTTGGAGATTCAAAAGTTGCTCTCATGGGACGTCTTTTATGCGAATTAAGCCGTATCGGAAACATTGAAGAAGAATTAGTTTTACTATCAAATGTGGAAAAAGAGGCTAATGTTTTTCTTGCTGATTTGATAACCAGGCCTAAGCAAAAAGTAGCATATGAGTTCCCATCTGAACCAATTCAACTTACATTGTTTGAGCCAATGAGAAAATATTTGGCTAACAAGACGGATTAAGTCCGAATGAAATCGGTGTCAAAGCTTGAATTGTGAATAAGGATTGTTTGTAAATTAAGTATGTTTGCCTAATCTATGTTAGCCCGTATATTGGAATAGTATATGATTGAAAAAGTTTATGTGGAAACCTCTGTAATCGGCGCTTACTTTGACGAGAGAACCGATATTGTGTCATCTGCCCAGAAATATTGGACTCGCATATGGTGGGATGAGTTAAGGGCTCGCTCAAAAATAACTTCACATTTTAAGCGCCGATGCATCCCGCCTGGCTGCGTTGCGAAAGCTCGGAATATGCCTGATATTCCTGCGCTTTCGCGCCTTGCCAGCCGGGCGCCTCAACACTTAAAATTGCGAACTTATTTTTGAGCGAACCCTAAGGAATAGATATGAAACTGTCGTGAGCAGGGCTGTAGTTGATGAACTGAAGCATCCTGATTTTCCTCATTCTCAACAAGCTCTTGATCTTATAGAGAATATCCCTGAAGTTCCAATTGAGAATGAGATAAGACAGATTGTGAAGATTTATATTAGAAATCAAGTGATGCCCAAGAATCCACTGGGAGATGCTTTACATCTTGCTTTGGCATCATATCACAAATGTGACTATTTGCTCACATGGAACTGCAAACACATTGCTAATCCAAATAAGTTCCGCCAGATTAGGCTGTGCAATAATGCTATTGGTTTGTATGTACCGGATTTAGTAACCCCAAACCAGCTAATAGGAGATTACTATGATTGAATATGCCCCGATAGTAAAGGATACCCGCAAGGTTCGCTATTCTATTTCTAAAAAATTTGGCAATGATCCGGATCGATATATTGATTATCTGTTGTCTCAGGAACAAAAAACACCAATAAAATCGGAAGTAGAAGTAGAATTAAATAAAGAGCCGCTTCAGACATTTTAATGGGTACTCACAGCATGTTGTGGTTTGCCAGTAAAAAAGGAAGATGCGGTGTCATTATGTTGCGAGTCTGATTATGTTGAGGGTTTTAGGCTTTAAATATCCTTTTAATTCCTCTTATTCCATTTAGTTCTTTTAATTCCTTTAGTCGTGGGGTATTCTTCAATAAAGTCTCTTTGAAAGACCTGAATTGTTACAAAAATGTAAATTCAGACCTCGGAATTAAAAATATAGAATTCGTTATTAATTACCAATAATACAATATGTTATAGTTATTATCTGAGATAAATTGGACATTCGCCACCTTGAAGTTTTGTCATAAGCCACAATATATAGTGTTTATTGTAAATAAAAATTGTATATATTGATTTGTAGCTACTAAACAATTACCGTATTGTCCAGGAATACTCCTAAATTTGGGTGTCGTATTCTGAGGTCTGAAATTATATTTGTTGTGCCTTTTTGCGGCTATATCAAATATTGATTGAAAAAAGGAAAATCAATGTACGAAAAGGCTTTTAAATTTTTATCAGGTGTGGCTCCGTTTTCTTTTCTTCCTGAAGAGGAGCTTAAAAAAATAGCTTCTGAAGTTTCTATGGTTCATTATCCTAAGGATACAATCTTGTTTGTTCAGGAACAATCAATGATTGAATGTCTTTATATAATTCAAAAAGGCTCTGCCGAACGGTATTATGAACAAAATGGTAAAAAAACGCTGCATGTATTTTTAAGTGAAGGGGAAGTTTGCGGCGGAATTTCCATGCTTTTAAATGATGGAATTGCTGTTCGGACGCTGAAAATAAATGAAGATTCGGATATTTATATTCTGCCCAAAAAGAGTTTTTTAGATACTTGCATGCGGCATGCGGTCTTTTCCGAATATTTTACCGGCGCTTTTGGCAAACGGATGCTTAACAGGTCTTATGCCGGGGTCGTTGCAAAGAGTATCAGGTCCAAAGAGGAGTCTCCGCAATTTTTCAGCCAGCCTGTCGCAAGCATTTTTACCAGGGACCTGGTTTTCTGTGATGCAGAGCTTTCAATCCAGAAAGCAGCATCAATTATGAGCAGTAACAGATGCAGTTCAATTTTTATAAAAAAACCTGACGGGGATTTTGTGGGTGTAGTTACTGATACTGATCTGAGAAAGAAAGTTATTGCAAAAGGGGTTGATATTAAAAGCGCTGTTTCTGAGATAATGTCTTCTCCTTTAAGCGCAATTTCAGACAAGGCCCTTGTTTTTGAGGCTCTTATGGCAATGATGCAGAGAAACATAAAACATCTTGCTGTTACAGATGCCGATGAAAAAGTTGTAGGTGTTGTAACCAATAGCGACCTGGTTGCAGCCCAGGGACAGTCACCGCTATTTCTCATTCGCGAGATCAGCACAGCGGACAGCATTGAAAAAGTCATAGACAAACACGGACAGTTGCCTAAATTAATCCAGAGCCTGATAAACAGCGGGGCTAAAGCAAAGAATGTGACAAGGCTCATAACAACAATCTCAGATGCTATTTTAGATAAACTGATCTCGTTTGCAATCGATGAATTAGGCCGGCCGCCAGCCGGATTTGTATTCATGATTATGGGAAGCGAGGGGAGAAAGGAACAGACTCTTAAGACAGATCAGGATAATGCAATAATATTTGAAGATGTATCAAAGGAATCAGAAGAAAAGGTAAAGAGCTATTTTTTAAAGCTTGGGGAAACTGTCTGTGCCTGGCTTGATCAGGCAGGATATGACTTTTGCAAGGGGGATGTAATGGCAAAAAACCCCAAATGGCGCCAGTCATTATCTACCTGGAAAGAATACTTTTCAGCATGGATTCATGCTGCAGAACCTGAAGATCTGCTTCAATCAAGTATTTTTTTCGATTTTCGCGGAGCGTATGGGGATATGAATCTTATAACCGGGCTTCGCAAATACCTCTTTGATTCTCTTGTTGGGTGGGCAGGTTTTTTTCGCCACCTTACAGAAAATGCTCTGCATTTTAAGCCTCCTATCGGTTTTTTCGGGAATTTACTTGTCGAGTCAAAAGGTGAACACCGGAACTCTTTTGATATAAAGAGCGCCATGACACCAATTGTTGATTTTGCAAGGATATATGCGCTAAAAAACAGGATTCAAGAGACTAATACCCAGGAAAGGCTGCATCAGCTTTATTTAAAAAAAGTTTTATCCTGGCAGGAGTATAATGAAATAGAACAGTCGTATAGCTTTCTGATGCAGTTAAGATTCATACGGCAGGTTGCATCGGTAATCGAAGACAATGAAAAACCTGATAATTATATCAACCCAAAGAATCTATCACGCATAGAACAGACAATGCTAAAAGAAATATTCAAAAGGATAGAGAAATTTCAGACAAAATTAGGCTTTGAATTTACAGGGATAGCATGATTCTGCAAGTATAACAAATGATACCAATCCGCGACACAATCCCCACTAAAACCTATCCCATAGTCAACAATGCCCTCATCGCCATCAACGTGGTATTCTTCCTGGCAGAGCTTTCTCAGGGACCGGGACTGGAACGCTTTATATACATATACGGACTTGTGCCGGCCCGTTACACCATTCCCCAAATTGCATCTTATTTTACGACAGGCCAGCAGTTTGTCTCATTCATTACTTTTATGTTTCTTCACGGTGGATTCTGGCACCTTTTTGGCAACATGTGGTCTCTTTACATTTTCGGCGATAATATTGAAGAACGCCTGGGTCCCCTGCGCTATCTGGCTTTTTATATGATATGCGGTCTTACGTCAGGCCTTTCCCACCTTGTTTTCAACTTTAATTCGACAATGCCGACAATTGGGGCAAGCGGCGCAATTGCAGGAATAATGGGAGCCTACTTTATTCTCTTTCCAAAAGCAAAGATACTGACCCTTATACCGATATTTTTTATACCCTATTTTATTGAGATACCTGCATTTTTCTTTCTGGGCATCTGGTTTGTGTTTCAGTTCTTAAGCGCCGCAGGAAGCCACGGCCAAATAACAGGCATTGCATGGTGGGCTCACATAGGCGGATTTATTTTCGGCATAATTTTTTTAAAACTATTTCTTGCCATGCCCGGAGACCGTATCAGCGACAGGCTGCGCAGGATGACCGAAAAAAAGAAGTCTTACCGCCTGCAGGTTATCCGGCTTGTGGGGATGGCAAATGACCCGAACCTTTATGGCAAAATAACAATTACACCCTTTGAAGCCATTGCAGGAACACAGAAGCTGGTAAACATTCCCTGTGGTTTTCAGAAAAGGCTTTTTAAAGTAATTGTTCCACCGGGCATGAAAGAAGGAAGCCTGCTGAAGCTGAAAGGGCTGGGGAAAGATGCGCCCCACGGACAGAAAGGTGACCTGCTATTAAAGGTCGCTATTCAAAAATAGTACCCTCATGAACAAATCATAAGACGAACGTCGAACATCGAACATCGAATGAAAAAACAAACACCCAATACCGAACATTCAATAGCTATTTCTGTTTCTTTTCAGCCGTTTTGATACTCGTAACGAAAATCTTAATTAGTGTCTGAACGAAAACTAAGGGCTCGCCCAAAAATAACTTCACACTTTCATGCGTCGATCCATCCCGCATGGCTGCGTTGCTCGTCGGTTAAATAGCCTGCTATTCGCCCTTCTCGCGCCTTGCCATACTGGCGCCTCAACACCTGAAAATGTAAATTTATTTTTGGGCGAACCCTAAGCAAAGCTGTCATTTCGAGCAAAGCGAGAAATCTTATTGTACTTAAAATACAGAGGTTAAAGATTTATCCCTGGGGTCGAAATGACAAAAAAGAGGGGTTTTCGATGTTGGACGTTCGACCTGCCCGCTGGGTAAAAACAACTTAGCGCTTCAGCCCTTTCGATTTGTCTGTTATTACTTTATATAATATTTCGCCCAGTTCTTTGATCTTATATGGCTTGGCAATAACACCACAAAAACCATATTTTCTATAGTCAGCCATTATGGGATCATTGGAATAACCGCTGGAAACAATGGCTTTAGTTTCAGGATCAATCTCGATGAGTTTCTGAATGGTTTCCTTGCCTCCCATCCCGCCAGGAATGGTCAAATCCATTATGATTGCATCAAAGGGTTGCGCGGATTTTTTAGCCTTTTTATGCAGTTCAATCGCTTCAGCGCCATCTTTGGCGAACTCTACTTCATAACCTAAAACTTCGATCATTTCGCCTGCCACCTCTCTGATTACCTCTTGGTCATCCATTACTAAAATTTTACCCTTTCCAGTATGAATTCTTTCTCCGGGTTCTTTTTCTATCAATATTTCCTTTGAAGAAGCAGGCAGGTAAATATTAAAAGTGGTTCCCTTTCCAAGTTCTGATTCAACTTGAACATAGCCATCATGCTTTTTGACAATTGAATAAGCAGTGGCAAGCCCCAGACCGCTTCCTTTCTGTTTGCTTGTAAAGTAGGGGTCAAATATTTTTTGGAGATGCTCTTCCGGTATGCCAACCCCCTGATCTTCAATGGATATCTTTATATAGTTTCCCTCTTTTAGAGGAAGACCCTGTTTTACATCCACAGCAGTATTTTCAGCGCTTACCTTGATTATCCCACCTCCAGGCATGGCATGGTCAGCGTTGATTATCAAATTGTTGATGACCTGACTGATCTGTCCTTCGTCCGCTTCAACAGGCCAGAGGTCACTTGGTATAGAAAATTCACATCTGACATTGGAACCGGTCAGGGCAAAGAGGGTTGTGTCCTCTAATAATTTTGAGATAAAAGCGGTTTTCTTGATTGGGGCTCCGCCTCTGGAAAAGGTAAGTAATTGTTGGGTCAAATCCTTTGCCCGCAGGGATGCATTTTCTGCCTCTTTCAATCTTTCAAATATCTTATCTTCCGGTTTTGCATACATCTTTGCCAGCGTGATATTACCCATGATTGCCGTTAGAATATTGTTGAAATCATGGGCAATACCGCCCGCAAGGATACCGAGGGATTCAAGTGCGTCCGCTTTCAGGAGTGCTTCTTCCATGTTCCGCTTTTCAGTAATGTCGCGGAAGACCAAAACAACACCCTTAATGTTTCCTTTGTCATCTTTGATAGGAGCGCCGCTGTCATCGATAGGGTGTTTCGTTCCGTCTCTGGTTATCAACATTGTATGATTTGCCAGCCCCACGACAATACCTTCTCGGAGCACCCTCGTTGCAGGATCCTCGGCCTGTTTACCTGTTTTCTCATTTATGATATTAAAAACCTTTTTCAAAGGTTTTCCTGCAGCATCTTCCTGGTTCCAGCCCGTCAGAGCCTCGGCAACGGGATTCATAAATGATATGAATCCATTGGCATCGGTAGCAATCACAGCATCGCCTATACTTTTGAGTGTGGTGACAAGCCATTGTTGACTCTCTCTTAATTTCCTTTCCATCTTATGCTTGTAAATAGCCATCTCGATGGTAGTGTGTAATTCTCTTTCTTCGAAAGGTTTGAGTATATAGCCATAAGGCTCTGTTATCTTTGCACGCTGCAATGTTTCTTCATCTGCATAAGCAGTAAGATATACCACCGGAATATCGAAACGATCCCGGATTTGCTCAGCCGCTTCCACGCCGTCCATATCACCTTCTAACAGGATATCCATCAGCGCTAAATCCGGGAGCGTTTCTGTTGCTTTTTTAATGGCTTCCTCTCCGGAAGATGCAATAGCAGGAACAGCATATCCCAGACTTTCCAACGTATTTTGGATATCCTTCGCAATGATGCCTTCATCTTCAACAATTAGGATCTGTGTATTCGTCATTGTTTTTTTTAACCCTCTCATTCATGAATTCACTTCGCTTCCTTGAGGAAAGAGTTAAGAGTTAAGAGCCTTACTATTTCCTCTATCCTCTATCCTCAATCCCTTCGTTATCTTTTTTCTCTCTCGAGACAAATGCAATCTTAAATTTTGTTCCACCATCTCTATCAAGCTCGATCGTCCCCTTAATTTGTTTTACCAGAGTCATTACTAATTGCAAACCTAATGTTTCCGTGTTTCGGAAGTCTAAATCTTTTGGGAAGCCGGCGCCATTATCGCTGACCATTAGTGTAAATTTATTACCTGCATGCAGGTTCTTATCTGAACGAAGTTCGACGCGTATTTTTCCCTTCTTACCCCCTGGGAAAGCGTATTTCAGACAATTTGAAACAAGCTCATTTATAATCAAACCACAAGGAACGGCATTATCAATACCTAGAAAGACATCGTCAGCCTTTACCTCCAGAGTTATGGTCTCCGGATAGACTGCATATAAATGGAACAAAGAGGTTGTGAGCTTTCTGGTATATTCATGAAAGTCAATCCTCGCCAGATCCTCGGATTGATAGAGTTTTTCATGAATGAGCGCCATCGACCTGACACGATTCTGGCTTTCCTTGAACATCTCGATGTCGTATTTATCCCTGATATATCCAAGCTGAAGGTTAAACAGACTGGAAATAACCTGCAAATTGTTTTTAACTCTATGATGAACCTCCTTCAGAAGCACCTCTTTTTCTTCGAGCGATGCCTTGATTTGATTTTCTGCCTGCTTGCGTCTGGCAACCTGCTGCTTGAGTAATATATTCTTTTCAGCAACCTCCCGCTCTCTTCTTGATGCCTCCTCAACACGTACCCTGAGGGCCAGGCTGCGGTTATTGACACGCAATACAAAAACAGCGCTACCCAAAATGACCACAGACAGCGCTCCCATGATCAGAAGCAAGCGCCAGGGAGACGTGTGACCAAACACTTCCGATACCGGCAAAATGCTGATTATGTGAAAAGGAGTCTCTTCAACAGGAACGCGCAGGGCAAGCATCTCCATGCCGGCAGACTTAAACCTGCGAGGTTTCCCAATCTCCACATTGCTCAGATCGGGAAGGGCTGTCCTGGATTGCATATGCGCTGGCAGATAAAGATGACCATTTCCACAATCAACATAAACAACATGCTTCGAGGATACACTCTTTATTTTTATAAGGTGACTGTAAACAACCTGAGACAAAACCCACGCAATGATCTGACCGGAATACTTGCCCTTGAAAAAATAGGGTATTGAAACCATGGTCATAGGCAGCTTTCCATCATGCTCGGAAATGATAAGCGCATTTCCACCTTCCGGAGCAAGAAACCTCTTCCAGCTATATTTATGGCCATTCTTGCTGGTATCCACAAGCAACTCTCCGCTATCATCAACAAAGACCGCACGGACATAAATCCTGTCCCAACCGATCCTTCTCTCCTCAAGGAGACGAGATAACCGGTCAGAGACACCGATCAGACTGGCACGCAAACCATACTCCATCGTCATCCCAAGCGCCTTGTTCTCAAAGAAGATCTCAAGCGCCCTGCTTGCCGCCAGATTCTTCAGATCGTTCTTCCGCTCAGTATAAAAATAGCTCACAGCCGTTGCACGTTTTTCCACCTCATTTTGTAATCGCTCAAAGACGGTCTTCTGAAGATCAGCCTGTGACAGGTAGTTAGAAACAACGAGAAAGCTTACGTATACAACAAGTGCAAGTCCAGTAACGATCAGAGCTATGGGTGTCCGAATTGAAAGGATCTTCATCTCTGTGCCTCCACGGACATTCTACTTTTCCTCAAAAAACCCGGGACAGTAACTGTATACTGCAGGATAATATTTCTTGATCAGTTTCAGATATGTCCCATCAGCCTTGCATTGCTCTAAAAACCGGTTAAATGCCTCACGCAACCGCGGTGATGTCTTTGCAAACCCACATCCCATTTTTTGCCTGGGAGAAATCGGTCCGATTACCTTTATCTTGCCGGGCCACTTCTTCAGTGCAATCAGGGCATCAGGAAAGTCTAATATGCAGGTCTCGGCATCCCCTTTGATAATGGCAGGCGCTAAATCATTGGCGCCTCCTGGAAATGAACTGGGTCGTGCGCCGACCTCTTTAAGGCCATAGAGCGAGGGATCAAGGCATGTGTTGACCCCCTTTCCCATGACCGTCCGCCCCTTCAGCAGGGCCTTAACCATGGCAATGTCCTTACTGATATCACCTGTAGGCTTAATCGGCTTTTCAGGAAAATCGGCTCGTGCAATCAACCAGACCTGGGTGGGAAAAATAGGCGTGGAATAATCCAAGACCTTTTGCCGCCATGGAAGGATGGTAAAGCCATTGGCGATGATATCCCCTTTTACAGGCATATCACCGAGTATTTCAACATCACTTCCTTTTGCCCTGACCTTTTTACCTGTCAGGTTACCTATCACATCTTTCCAACTCGTTTTGACATACTGATACTTCACTCCTATATATTTTGCAAAGAGCTGCATCATCTCAACATCCATGCCATCCCCGCTGCCCGTGATAAAGTTGGCATAGGGAACTCCAAGGTGTCTTAAGACCCCCGCCTTCTTTATTTCGGGAAGATCGGCCCCGAACACGACTCCCTTTGAAAAAAGAACAAACATGGAAAGTCCAAATACCCATACTCCCGCTGAAAACAAACTTTTCATTTTTGCACCCATTTTGTCCTCCCTTATTTGGTTTGTGAAGCCTGAATCTGGAAACCGGACGGGGCATCTATGTCCATTTTTTTATCCATCTACCTGCAACTGATTTCGTTCTGAATCCCATTTCACTGCCGAAAGTGTCTTTTTTGATCTTTGAATAAAGAGACCGCTTTTAGAATCTTGAGAGCCAGTAGCCGATTAGGATTTTTTTATGAAAGGCCTTATAACAAAAATTTACAAACTCATTATCTGGTCAACCTGAGGCAGCGGACAATTAAATTTAAGAACGGCTGAAACTCGCACATAAGTGAGCGTAAAGAAATAACTTAGAGCAATCCTTTTATAAAAAGCTTGCT
>JAYENE010000262.1:0-3144 GCA_034721935.1 Thermodesulfobacteriota bacterium | reverse complement strand
ATTTGGCCGAGAGCGATGGCGGGCGGGGTAAACCCGCCCCTACGGGTTACGTGCATCAAATTTCGTAGGGGCGGGTTTATCCCGCCCGAATAGAGTTTATGTTTTCGGCTTTAACAAATTGGTAATGTTCCCCTTCCATCAGTATTTATCAGACCGATAAAATAACGCCCTCAATAATGCGCCTGGTATCCTCATATATTTCCGGATCGTTGCTGGCACGTGGTCCGGCAATATTAAGAACTTCGATTTCATTTTCAATAATCCATGAATTTATTTTTGAGACAGCAATAAAAGCAGAGGTTTCATTCATATCTGCATGAAAGCATGCCCGATCATATTTTTCAGCGAGTTCTTGTGTTAATTTTGACCCGCCAGTTAGCTTCCCATGTGAGATTATTACAGTTCCGTCAGAATCGATAACATTCTGTTCAGTGCGTTTTTCATAACTGTCGGCAGGCATTTCTTTCAGTTTGTATTTGTCTGGAAGTATGCCATCTTCCGTTTTTCGTCCTTTAGGAATCCAGCCGCCATAGGGAAAATTATATTTTATGGCAGCATCAAGCGCTGCTTGATCAGCGCCGGTTTGACCGCCTGAGATTATTTTTTTTATCATGCGCCAGCCGTCTCTCGTTCTGCTCGTTTGGTCCCGGATGTTTTCCGAGTCCCTAAAATAATCTTTAGCCGATCTAAAACAGGTGGATGAGAATAGTTTAGAAAGACATATAAAGGATGCGGAATGAGGTTGGAGAGATTGTTGACCGAGAGCTTTTTCAGGGCATTGGCCATTGACTGAGGGTTTCCGGTGGTCTCTACGGCAAATCTATCAGCTTCGTACTCATTTTTGCGTGAATATATATGCATGAAAATCCCAATAAAAAAATCTATTGGTGAGTATAACATCCCGAAAAAAATCAGCCCTGCATATACGGATTTCCCTTCCATGTAAAAAGCATCAAAAAGTCCCTGATATGAAATGAACAGAGAGAACAGAAAAAGCATCAGTCCAATCTGCGCAATAGCAATGATAATCCTTTTAAGTATATGTTTTTTCTTGTAATGCCCCATTTCATGCGCTAAAACCGCTACAAGTTCAGGCGCCGTGTGTTGCTCTATCATGGTGTCAAACAGGACAATGCGCTTGTGCTTGCCAAAACCGGTAAAAAAAGCATTGGATTTGCTGGAACGCCTGGACCCATTCATGACAAAAACATTTTCCAGTGGAAAATTTATGGAACGTGCATAAGACATGATGGCCTGTTTGAACTCCCCATCTTCAAGTGGATTGAATTTATTAAAAAGAGGCATAATCCAGGTGGGCGCTATAAACTGAACCACAAGCATAAATATGGTGACGGCTATCCAGCAATATAACCAGGCGCCGGCTCCGGCGTATTCAAAAAAAATCAGTATTCCCGCTAAAAGAGGTCCTCCAAGCAATACTGAAAGGACCGATACCTTAATTATATCTGTTATAAAAGTGGGCCATGTAGTTTTGTTGAAGCCAAAACGCTCTTCAATTGCAAAGGTTGAGTAGATGCTGAAAGGAAGAGATAAAAGAGCTTTAAACAATAGCAAAGCTCCTATATAGATCAAGCCGGCCGTGATAGACCCCAGGTTCCAGGATCGCACCCATTGATCCAGAAGGGGAAATCCCTTCCCGAACCAGAATATGAGGATTACAGATATGTTGAATGTGGATGTGATCCATCCGAATTTTGTATTTACTCGCAGATATTCCTGGGATTTTCGATAACTGTCTTTATCATAAAATCCATGAAAGGCTTCAGGAAGTTCATCCTGCAACATTTTGAGATTCAAAAAATCGGCCAGGCCGTGCAGTATAAAATCAACAACAATGGCGGCCAGAATGATGCCAGCAATAAAGTTCATAGGAGAATTTCTTATAAACAGAAATTTACAAACTCATTATGTGGTTAACCTGAGGCAGCGGACAATTAAATTTAAAACGGCTGAAACTCGCTTGTAAGTGAGCGTAAAGAAATAACTTAGAGCAATCATTTTATAAAAAGCTTGCTAAAGCCGATATTATCTGACTCATAGAAAATTTTTATTTGGTCGTCGTTCTTTCTTAACGCTCACTAAACATGCTCAAACAGTCAGCCGTTTTAAATTTAACTGCCCGCCACATCAGGTTGTTGACAGCTTATTTTTTAGAGTTTGTAAATTTCTGATAAAAGGACAAATAAAAAAAGAATGTAACACTTTAGCTTTTTGAAAATAAATGCGCTTCAGGTATAATCAAATTTAAACCAGGAAAAACTCACGAATAAGAAATCGTAAAGAAAGAACTTGCCATAACTATAAAGAAATAGTGGCAACTTAACCAAAGAATTAGATAAAAACGGCATTTTAAACCTGGTTCTTTCTTAACGATTTCTAATTCCTTCAAACAGTTTCCTGCTTTAAATCTGATCACACCCGAAGCTTGATTTCAGATGGTTTGTTGCATAACGCTAAAGTATTACAAAAGAATAAGAAAAAAGGCAGAAATGGTCAATATAAAGTTTAGCGCAATAACGATGTTCCATATTGCGGAATGAGAAACCTTATCAGTATCATTGTTCTTGACGAGACAGGTCCTTTTAAATTAAAAACACAGAATATCATCGATTCACAACCAAAATTATCTGATGTATTACAGGTTTTGAACCTATTGAATTTGTAAACATTTTCTTTTACACTGTCAGTGCGGGAAATTAGTCAATGCGCCAATCTTTTCAATTAGCCTTGAATTTTAATGACAGCAGCTTGATAATACCCCTGTGTCGGAAATACCCCCAGAAATACCAATTGATAAATATTTGCCTAAACCGTAGTGACATTTGCTGCAGCAGGACCTTTTAGGCTGAAAGCAAGGTTTGTTATTGATATTTTTTTAAATAAAGGATTGTAACATTTTACCTTTTTGAAAAGATGACCGCTTCAAGTATAATTAAATTTAAACCAGGAAAAACTCACGTATAAGAAATCGTAAAGAAAGAACAAGCCATAATAAAACCTAAATTGAGCGATTTTTTACTCGATCTGCACCGATCTCTTGCGCATCAAGGATTCGCGAAAATCCTCAACATATCCACGGGTATGCCTGTGGTTTTCGCAAACCCTTATGCATCAAGATCTCGG
>JAYENE010000261.1:0-3151 GCA_034721935.1 Thermodesulfobacteriota bacterium | reverse complement strand
TCCAGCGTGGGAACGCATACCATATGGGTTCCCACGCTGGAGCATGGGAACCAGGCAGTCCGCCAAAGGGCTCTGACAGAATCGAAATAACAGCTTTTGGTTAGTTTTCGTTCAGACACTAATTATACTTGATGAATTCGTAAAAAGTCCACCATACCCCTTAACCGTCATTCCGGCGAAAGCCGGGCACGTAGTGAAGCTTTAGCGCTATCCAGTAATTTCAATATGTTCTGGATGCCGGATCGGGCCTGCCCCGTACCGGATACGGGGTCCGGCATGACGTTTTTGGGACTTTTTACGACGTCATCAATCTTGACCTGGCGGTAAATGCCTTTGGACTTTACAACCTGAACAACCCTTTGGGAGTTGAGAAGCCGCGCAAATCACTGAAACAGCGAAGATTATTTAATTAAATCCTTACCGCTGCAGTTTCCAGGAATTCTTTTATCTCTTCGTCTTCAGGAGCAGAATCAACAAATTCTATAGTCTCAGAAAAGTCAATATCATCAAAATAACATAATTGCTCCCTGAATAACCTGGAATTAAAGTGGCGTTTGAATATTTTTTCAGCATTTTGGATGAGATCCTGAATAGTTAGCCTGTCATGTAACAGAAAGTACAGATCCACATAATCTTTCCATTTGTTTCGTCTGCCCAATGCATAAGCTTTCATTGCTCCAAGATCCAAGATTTCAGGAACAGTTATCTGCCCGCCTTCCCAGAAAACTTCATGTTTAACAACAAAAGGAAACATAAAAAAGGTTATTTTAATACCGTTTATGAGTATGGAAAACTCATCGCCGGTTGCTGTAAAAACTGTCTGAATATCAAACCCCATTGAAAGCAGTTTTCTTTCCAGACCAAAAGGATCAATCTGATTATATGAAGCTAAATCAAAATCGATTGATCTGCGATGCCCGATCTGAAGGGCTAATGCCGTGCCGCCAACCAGATAAAAATCTGAACACGCGGGCAGCAATCTTTCCGCCAGAATTATCTGATTTTGTGTTAATACATTATCATGCATCCTGGGCAAAAACCTTTTTAAAAAAGTTTACAGTCTGTTTTCTATAGTTATGCCTTGGCATTGAAATCTGTTGCAAAAATATCTGCTTTACTTTCTCTCTGCCGACAACTTGAAACAGCATCAATAAATCATCCATATCGCCATTTGCAAGCACACCCTGAACCACGCTTTCCGTTGACAGCCTTTCTTTGTCCTTTACCCACCACCAGAGATATGGGCGCTTTTTAACTATCTGGTCATACAACTTTTTAGTCGAATAAGTCTTTGTTTTCATTGTTTGGTTTTACCATTTTTAAGTCAACAGCGTTAAACTAAACGAATACTTTCTCATTCTTTTCGCTCTATGCTCTATGCTCTATGCTCTATGCTCTATGCTCTATGCTCTCCGCTCTATGCTCTCCGCTCTATGCTCTCCGCTCTATGCTCTCCGCTCTATGCTCCTTGCTCCTTGCTCTATGCTCTCCGCTCTATGCTCCTTGCTCTATGCTCCTTGCTCCTTGCTCTATGCTCTCCGCTTTCGTCTTTAACTCCTCAGCCTCTATTGTTGGAATCATAATGATTATTGCTGTTAAAAACCAGAACGGTTCCATGATTCGGACTATAATGAAGGTATTTGCGCCGACTGAATGCACAAGCATGGCGATAAATCCCGCTAAATACCCGAGAGAAAGTCCACTGAATAATGGATCACTGGCATTACGATAAGTATGCAGTGCATTTCTATATATGGCAACAAGCAAAAGCAGAAACGCAAGAAGACCTGCCAGTCCGGTCTCTGCAAGAACCCTGGGGTACTGCGCATCCAGGAAAGTATAGCCGGTGACGCCATAGCCTAAAATGGGATGCTTTATAAAATCCCTGGTCAGAACAATTTTCCATGAAGTCAGCCTTGCTGAAGTTGACGTGTCAATTTTAGCCCCTCCGATTTCCATCTGCCCGCCCTGCTGTCGCTGGGTAAAGGTAAAGAGGACTCTCTCCTTTACAGCGTGCGGTAAAACAAATGGGGCTATAGCTATAATAACAATTAGAGGAACAATAACTACCATCTTCCTTTTGCTGAAATAGATCAAGGTAATCAACATCGGTGGCAAAGCTATCCAGGAACTCCTTGAAAGGGTCGCCGCAAGCGAAATCACGATAAAAAATATAAGCGCCGCAAACATGCTCTTTTGTTTTTTTGAACCGTATGTCAGCAAAAGCCCAAGAGTAATCGAGAGCATCAGGATGAGATAACCCCCAAGGGTATTGGGCTCCCCCACCTCGCCCTCAAAAGGCGCCGTCACCCTCCCGCCGGCAGGTATTTGAGCTATAGAAACAATACAAACAATAAAACATACAATCAGCATGACCGCAATAAAACGCTCTATATGCCTTTTATCTCTCAGGTGATTCACAACCATAAAATATACGATAAAGTATTCAAAATACTTCAGAACAAAAAAGAATCCTGTCAATCCCCTGACCCTGCCCATCATTAAGCCAAGCAGGGTGGCGACAAGACAGATCACAAAGTAGTATGCAATCGGTCTGTTCAGCGAAGTCCTCAAGAAAAGGCCCAAATCCTTTCTAATGGCGGTCTTTAAAAACCAGCTAAACCCGATGATAACCAGCAGGATGTCATCAAATCGAAGGGTGGCGCCGCGGCCGGCCGTCGTTCCACCACCTCCAAGCCCACCCACAACAAATTCCGGGCTGAGCAGCATGGAAATAATCAACATATACAGGGCGACTTCGGCGCTCAGAAAACTCGCGACAAGAATAGTGAGAGCCGCAATCGCGAGAAAGGCGGCGCCTGTAGAGACTTTCGTTATAAAAATCCCGGCCAGAAATGTTACTCCGGCAATTATCAACAGCAAAAACACTGTTCTTGAGTCTATATTATTTGCCTTAATCATCAGAACTTAGTTCGCTTCGCTCACAATTGATCGGGTGATTAGTGCCTGAACAAAAACTAACCAAAAGCTGTTATTTCGATTCTGTCAGAGCCCTTTGGCGGTCTGCCTGGTTCCCATGCTCCAGCGTGGGAACCCATATGGTATGCGTTCCCACGCTGGAGCATGGGAACGAGAAAAAAGATTTCTCCATACGGTCGAAATGACAAAAAGAGGGGGTTTTCGTTCAGGC
>JAYENE010000260.1:0-13056 GCA_034721935.1 Thermodesulfobacteriota bacterium | reverse complement strand
CTCACGCGGCGTTGCTGCGTCAGGGTTTCCCCCATTGCGCAAAATTCCCCACTGCTGCCTCCCGTAGGAGTCTGGACCGTGTGTCAGTTCCAGTGTGGCTGATCATCCTCTCAGACCAGCTAACCATCGTAGCCTTGGTAGGCCATTACCCTGCCAACAAGCTAATGGTACGCGGGCTCATCTCCAAACAGTAGCTTACATGTAGAGACCACTTTTGATTTCAAAACCCAAAGATTCTGAAATATTATCCGGTATTAGCCCCGCTTTCGCGGAGTTATCCCAAATTCAGAGGTAGATTACCCACGCGTTACTCACCCGTGCGCCACTTTACTATCTTTAGCAAGCTAAAGAGTTCTCGTACGACTTGCATGTGTTAAGCACGCCGCTAGCGTTCATTCTGAGCCAGGATCAAACTCTCCAATTAAATTTCTTTAAGTTGCTTTTGCAACAAATTTACAAGAGACCTAACTCACAAGCTGTCACTATTTAGTTTTCAAAGATCAAAATAACAAACTATGTGCAGTCCGCCTAATGCAGACAAGGAATACACTCACTGTTTTAGAAAAACTTACTTATAAAATATCTATTGAATGATGTCAAGAAATTTCTTCTTATTTTCTTAATTTATTTTACCTATATTATCTACATAAAACTTATAATTGTCAAGCAACATTTTTATGAAATCATCGGGCTCGCTTTATTTAACATCTAAAGGCTCGCTCAAAAATTACTTTACATTTTAAGCGCCGATGCATCCCGTCTGGCTGCGTTCCGAACGCTCAGCAATATCTTGATATTCCTAATCTTTCGCGCCTTGCCAGCCAGGCGCCTCAACACTTAAAATTGCTAATTTATTTTTGAGCGAACCCTAATCTTTATTTTGTGAAAACGCTTTTTCCCCGCTCTTAACAATATTTCCTTATTATTAAAGTCATTCTCACTTATCATATATTCGGTTGAACTAATTCGATTACCATTTATATATGCCCCCCCCTGTTTGATTAGCCTCATTGCCGCACTTCCTGATGGGGCAAGCCCTGCCAAATGAAATAATTTAAATGCAGGAATACCTGCCTGGATCTGCTTTAAATCAAAAAATGAATGCGGCGCTGAAATATCATCAAAATCGGTTTCATCTCGGGGGATACTGCTTTTAGGCATTATCCTCTCCGGTACAATACGAATGCCAAACATACTTACTGCTGCATGATACGCTTTTATTGCCTCCTGTCTGCCATGAAGAAGTTGAGTGGCTTCGAAAGCAAGTACAGTTTTAGCGCTGTTTAAATCATCATCCTCCAGCTTTTCAACATCTCTGATTTCATTCATAGGTAAAAAAGTATAAAGAGCCAAAAAACGAACAATATCATTATCATCTGTATTGATCCAGTACTGATAATATTCGTATGGGCTCGTCCTTTCAGAATCAAGCCAAACAGCTCCTTTGGCTGTTTTCCCCATCTTTGCTCCGCTACTTGTAGTAATCAATGGAAAGGTTATGCCAAAAACGGTCTCCTGGCGCATCTTTCGAATAAGCTCAATACCGCTGATTATATTTCCCCACTGGTCGCTTCCTCCCATCTGCAACTTGCAGCCATAGTTATCAAAAAGATTTAAGAAATCATATGCCTGTAAAAGCGTGTAATTGAATTCAATAAAGTTCAACCCCTCTTCCGATTCAAGGCGCATCTTGTAGCTTTCCGCCTTTATCATTCGATTGACACTGAAATGCCTTCCGATGTCTCTAAGAAAAGGTATATATTTTAATTTGGACAACCAGTCAGCATTGTTTAATATAAGAGCTTTCCCTTTGCTGAAATCTATAAACGTGGACAACTGCTTTTTAATTCCAATTGCATTTTCTTCCACAACTTCCGGTGTAAGTATTTGCCGCGTTTCAGTCTTACCGCTCGGATCTCCGACAAGACCGGTTCCACCTCCAACAAGAGCAATAGGACGGTGACCAAGTTTTTGCATATAAGCAAGCGACATTATTGGTACGAGACTCCCAATATGAAGACTGAACGCTGTCGGATCAAAACCAATATAACAGGTTATATTCTCCTGATCGAGATATTCTTTCAATTCATCCCCGTGGGTTGTTTGTTCTATAAACCCACGTTCATAAAAAATATCCATTAAATTAGCCATACATCCACCTCGAATAACGATGAGATCATTTCAAAATATGTAACCGTTCACAGGTTCACCGTTCAGAGATTCAGGGTTATTTTTCTTGGAGCGCCGGGCTAACTGCTATGCATGTTAGCAGTTAGCTTTTAGCATTGTTTTTTTGCATTTAGCCTTTAGCTAAGAGCTAACGCTGCCCTTTACCCATAAGTATTGAGACATATTTTTATCCTTAATTAACAATTAGTTATTAACAATTGATTATTTGTTTTATGTTTTTTATATTTATGCCCCAAAAGCCAATAATAATAATTAATAATCAATTGATAACTGTTAATTACTAATGGAGAGATAACTTATGGGTAAAGGGCAGAGCTAACCGCTAATAGCTTTATCCTGAACCTTTGAACCTCTGAACCCGTGAACCGTGAACTGTTACCTTATTTATTTGCATATTCCACTGCTCTGGTTTCTCTAATAACTGTAACCCTGATCTGGCCCGGGAATGTTAATGACTCTTCAATCTTTTTTGCAATATCTCTGCTTAAAAAAACGGACTCCTCATCTGAAATTATTTCACTTTCAACTATTACTCTAAGTTCCCTGCCGGCCTGGATGGCATAAGTATTAGCAACTCCTTTAAATGAATTAGCTATTTTTTCAAGATCTTCCAGTCGTTTAATATAATTTTCAAGTAATTCTTTTCGCGCTCCCGGCCTTGCCCCTGAAAGCCCGTCAGCAGCCTGTACTAATAAATCATAGACTGAACTAGGCGGTATATCTTCATGATGAGCAGCTATAGCATGCACAACATCCGGAGATTCACCAAATTTTTTGGCGAGCTTAGAGCCGATCAAAGCATGTGGTCCTTCGACCTCGTGATCCACTGCTTTTCCAATATCATGCAATAATCCCATACGTCTTGCCAGTTTTTGATTAAGGCCTAATTCAGCGGCCATGATACCACATAAAAACCCTACCTCAACTGAATGCTGCAGAACATTCTGCGAATAACTTGTTCTGAATTTTAATCTACCAATAATCTTAATTAGCTCATTATGAATACCATGAACGCCTAAATCAAAGGCAGCCTGTTCTCCTGCCTCCTTTATTGCCAAATCAATTTCCTGCTCAACCTTTTTTACAACATCTTCTATCCGCGCTGGATGTATTCGACCGTCTGATATCAATTTCAAAAGTGAAAGTCGAGCCACCTCTCGCCTGACAGGATTAAAACCCGACAGTATAACCGCCTCAGGAGTATCATCTATAATAAGATCGATACCTGTAGCAGCCTCAATGGCACGTATATTACGCCCTTCTCTGCCGATTATACGCCCCTTCATTTCATCGCTGGGAAGGTGCACAACAGACACAGTTCGTTCGGCAATAAAATCTCCGGCATATCTCTGGATGGCAGTAGCTATAATTTTTTTGGCTTTTTTATCTGCCTGTTCTTTTGTTTCATTCTCTATTCTTTTAATTAGTCTCGCAGCTTCATGTCGTGCCTCGTTTTCCATCGCCCTGATCAACAGCTCCTTGGCCTGCCCCGCCGTCAAACCGGAAATCTTTTCAAGCTGTTTTTTTTGCTCTTCTATTAATTTATTATAGTTTGCTTCACTTCGCTCAACATGCTCAACCTTTCTTGCTAACTGCCTTTCTTTGCCGGAGATTTCTCTATCTCTCCGCTCAAATTGCTCGATTTTTCTGTCAACACTCTCCTCTTTTTGTATCAACCTTCTCTCTTTTTTCTTTAATTCAGACTGAACCTCCTTTATTTCAGCATCAAATTCACTCTTCATGTTTAAAAGTCTGTCTTTGGCTTCGAGCTTAGCCTCTTTTATCAGTGTTTGTGATCTCTGGTTAGCCTCCTCTAAAAGCCGTGATGCCTCCAACTTAGCAGACTTGAGCTTCTGAGATACAATCCTTCCCTTCACCCAATAAGCTACGACACAACCTAACATAAAGCCGATTATACCAAATAATATATTATATGCATTCATTGTTAATCTCCATGGATATATATAAATTTGATGGCGTCGTAAAAAGTCAGATTCATCAGACATGTCATTCCCGCCTGCCAACGCTTGAGACAGCATTCAGCTTATGCGCCAACATCTCTGGCAATGGCGGGCAGGTCGGCCGCAAGGAGAAATCTTATGTTTTCAACTGGTTACAGCTTAGAAATTTCTCGCTTTGCTTGCAATGACAAGTTTAGGAAACTTTTTACGAGTTCATCAAACTTGATAGCGACGTAAAGAGTCATCAAATTTTGAAAACAAAAAATAATCTGCTACAAAGTGGATTTGGGATGAGATGTTCGGAAAGCTGAATTGGGAGGAAGGCCCCCGCCAAAGAGCCGTGTTAGAAGGTCTTTGAGCCAAGGCTCAAAGTGGGCGCCTTATAGTTTCTTTAGGCTTTTCTGTACAAGCAGAACCTGCTCACCAAAACCAGTGAAAGCTCCCTTAAATATAAATGTTGGGTCAAAGAACATCTTCCAATCACGAACACGGCAGGGGCCGTGCCTTGCGCCTATTCATTTGTTACAACCTGATAGCTGCCTATATTATTGCATATTAGCGCTTAATTTTCGCATTAAGCTTGCCAAGCGTTCAGAAAGCTCCTGTAATAAATTCGAATAATTTCTTTTTAGCTCAAAATTTTCATGGGCAATATTTAGGGCGGCTGAAATCAATATTACCAGCTTTGTAATATCGGATGCTTTGTCTGATTGCTGAGTTTCAACCCTGGCTACCTGTTTTACCAGTGATTCAGCGACCTCTTTTGCCTCTGTAATTTCTGATTCAGATTTAAATGTATAAGACTGCCCAAATAATTCTATTGTAACGAGTTGTTCCAATGAATAAGTATTCTTTCTTTCCAATAATCATATCTTGTCGGCCGCAGGTGTTAAGATTCTATGATATTATTTAATCTGTCCAACAAACCATCAACCTTTGACCGCACCAAATCTCTTTCTTCTGAATAACTTTTTTCCGCCTCAACCCTGGTTTGAAGCTCCTGTTCTAACCTTTCAATCGTTTTCCTATGTTCTGCATTAGTCGCTTCATGTGACTTGCAGGCATCAATTAATCTTACAACCTTTTCTTCAATTTCTTCAAACTGTCGCAAAATTAAGTCATTATCCAATCTTACACCTCATTATTTATATTAAATCTTTTTTATAAACTAAAGTCAAGATATTTTACCTGATCTTTTATTCATGATAGCCTCAGCCGTTATTAGATCCTGACAGGTATTAACACCTGTAACCTCTTCATAATTTCTGCTCGCCAATACACCGACAACCTTTTTTTCTCTATATGCTATTTTGATTATATCTGTAAGATAAAGTTCAGATTGAGCATTATCCGATTTTATCTTCTGCAAAGAATTTAATAGAAATTCCTTTTTTACGCAATAGGTACCTGTATTTATAGTCTTTATCCTTTTCTGTGCATCTGTTGCATCCGCTTCTTCAACTATTTTGGAAATATGCAGGTTTTTATCCAATATAACCCTGCCGTAACCTGTAGGATTATCGATTTCAACCGCTAAAAGCGATATGTCGCGTTTTGCCTTAATATGATCATCTATAAGCCGTATAATGGTATCTGAACCAAGCATCGGCACATCGCCACATAATATAACCACCTCTTCTATATGTTCAGGTATATAAGGCAGCGCACACAAAACCGCATGACCTGTTCCGAGCTGATCTTTCTGTATAGCATAAACCAACTCACCATTTTCCGCTATTATTTCAAGTACCTTATCAGCCTGGTTGCCTACAACCAATATCACATTATTTCCAGCAACCCTTTTTGCCGTTTCAACAACATACATAACCATCGGTTTGCCAAGGATTTTATGCAGGACCTTGGGCTTGCGGGACTTCATACGTGTACCCATTCCTGCTGCAAGTATGATAACTGCAACATTTCTCTTAATATTTTCCATCTATTTTAATTAATAAAAAAGGGCAGACCAAATATTATATGATCTGCCCTTGTATCATCCTGGGTCCTTTTGTAACAACCCGATTTAACAAACTTTATTGTCCTTTATTTCGGGACAACTTTAAATAAATATTAACCGCGCTTTGTTTCAGCAAGCGCAAGTCGATGCAATGCTCTTGCCAGAGCGGCCCTGGCTCTCTCATAATTAATATCTGGTTTCTTTGAGGCCAGACGCTCCTGGGCGCGTTTTATAGCTTTTTTAACCCGTTCAACATCAATATCGCGCCTTTTTTCAGCAGACTCAGCCAGCACAGTTACCTTATCAGGAAGCGCTTCCGCAAACCCGGAACTAACAAAAACGGCTTTTTCAACACCATCTGCAACCTTATAACGAATTGTGCCCAGCTTAAGGGTTGTTAAAAAAGGGGTATGTCCAGTTAAAATGCCAAACTCTCCAAGGATACCCGGGGCCACAACAATCTGAGCATCTTCACTAACAACAGATGCTTCCGGCGTAACTACTTCTAAACAGATACTTCCAGCCATAATTTGCCCTCTATATATTTTCTATGCAGCAGCCATTTCTTTGGCCTTTTCAACCGCCTCTTCTATCCCGCCTACCATATAAAATGCCTGCTCAGGAAGGTCATCATGTTTTCCCTCACAGATTTCCTTAAAGCCTCGAACAGTATCTTCGATTTTCACATATTTCCCGGGTTTTCCGGTAAATACTTCAGCAACATGGAACGGCTGTGAAAGAAATCTCTGGAGCCTCCTTGCACGTGCTACAGTAATTTTATCCTCCTCAGAAAGTTCATCAATTCCAAGAATTGCGATAATATCCTGAAGCTCTTTATATTTTTGCAGCATATTCTGAACCGTACGCGCAACATGATAATGCTCTTCGCCAATATAAGCAGCATCAAGAATCCTGGAGGTTGAATCAAGCGGATCAACTGCAGGGTAAATCCCGAGTTCGGTGATCTGACGTGATAAAACAACAGTTCCGTCAAGATGGGCAAAAGTTGTTGCAGGCGCCGGGTCTGTTAAGTCGTCCGCAGGCACATACACACACTGAACCGCTGTAATAGAACCTTTATCTGTTGATGTGATCCTCTCTTGAAGCTCGCCAAGGTCAACAGCCAGTGTCGGCTGGTATCCCACAGCAGACGGCATCCTGCCAAGGAGCGCTGAAACCTCTGAACCGGCCTGAGTAAAACGGAATATATTATCGATAAATATAAGAACATCCTGTCCTTCTTCATCCCGATAATACTCTGCGGCAGTCAAAGCAGAAAGGGCAACACGGGCTCTTGCCCCCGGTGGTTCGGTCATCTGTCCGTAAACCAGAGCAGCCTTAGGAAGAACTCCGGAATCTTTCATTTCTTTGTAGAGGTCATTCCCCTCACGGGTCCGCTCCCCAACACCGGCAAACACGGAAATTCCGCCGTGCTGCATGGCAATATTGTTAACCATCTCCATCATAACAACTGTCTTGCCTACTCCTGCGCCGCCAAACATTCCCATTTTGCCGCCACGGGGGAATGGCACAAGCAGGTCAATCACCTTAACGCCTGTTTCAAGAACGCGAACAGTTGTGTCCTGTTCCGTAAATTTCGGGGCGTCCCGGTGAATAGGCAACATCTTTTCCTGGCTTATCGGCCCCAGGCCATCCACAGGTTTTCCAACAACGTTTAGAACGCGACCCAACCCCGCTGCGCCAACCGGCATCATAATAGGCTTCCCGGTATCCTTAACAGGCATTCCGCGCACAAGACCATCGGTAACATCCATTGCAATGGTACGAACAACATTGTCACCCAGATGCTGAGCAACCTCAACAACAAGATTGTCCGGCTCATCGTTGATTGTTTTGCTGCTAATCAGAAGTGCTGTAAGAATTGTAGGCAATTTACCCTGCTCAAACTCAACATCAACAACAGGCCCCAAAACCTGAGTAATTTTACCTATGTTCTCTCCCATCTATTGACCTCCAAATTTATTATCTGTTATTTGCTGCCTGCTATATAAATAACAATTAGCAAATAACTATTAACTGTTTCCCAGTTTTATCCTTTTAGCGCTTCAGCGCCACCGACAATATCCATCAGATCAGAAGTAATTGCCGACTGCCTGGCCTTATTATACGCAAGTGACAGACTGTCAACCATGTCATCGCAGGCTTTTGTAGCATTGTTCATAGCAGTCATGCGCGCAGCATGTTCACTTGTGGATGTTTCCAAAAGTGCGCTGTATAATTGAACATAAATATGCCTTGGAAGCATATCCCCAAGCAGTTCATCTATTGAAGGCTCGCAGATATGCTCTGCGAGGTACGACGTTTCCTCATCTTCAGCCTTTTTTTCAGCCGATTCAATAGGTTGTATCGGCAGAACCTGCTGCATTACCGGAGTCTGTTTTGCCATGCTGATAAATTCTGAATAAATAATGTAAACTTCATCATATTCTTCATCTAAAAATCCATCAATAGTCCCCTGCCCGGCAACAGTTGCAATGTTAAACCCAAATTTTGCTCCCACAATTCCAAGATGTTCACCTAAAATCGGGAAACCGCTTCTACGGCACCAGTCACGTCCCTTTTTGCCAAAATTGGTAAATACGACCTCTATATTTTGCCCGGATTTTTCCTTTGCAAATTTTTGGGCCATTGCAATAAGATGTGAATTAAAGCCGCCGCATAATCCCTTGTCTGAAGTACACAAAACAACCTGTATTTTCTTAACTTCCTCTCGCGGTATCAACAAAGGACTTGCTTCCTCACCTGCCTTTTCCGCAAGACTTCCCAGAACATCAGCAAATTTTAAAGCATACGGTCTGAACGCCTCCACCTTCTGCTGGGCGCCACGTAACTTGGACGTAGCCACCATATTCATGGCCTTTGTTATCTGCTTTGTCTTTTTAACTGCTGTTATCTTTATTTGAACTTCTTTTAAAGTAGCCATAGAACCCAGCCTTTATTTTATTGTATCCTTAAACTCTTCGCCGTAAGCCTTAAATGCCTCTGCCATTGTCTTGTCCAGATTGTCTGAAATTTCCTGTTTTTCCGCAAGCTCAGTAAATATTTTAGGGTACCTTTCCTCTAAGAATGTGTAAAGACCTGCCTCATATTTTGCCAGAACATCAAGAGGATAATTATCAAGAAAACCTCTTGTGCCTGCATAAAGTATCGAAACCTGCTTTTCCATGGATAATGGCTGATATTGCGGCTGTTTTAATATTTCAACCAGCCTTGCGCCCCTTGTTAACTGTGCCTGTGTTGCTTTATCCAGATCACTGCCGAACGCTGCAAATGCCTCAAGTTCACGGTACTGGGCCAGATCGAGTCGAAGAGTGCCCGCCACCTGCTTCATAGCCTTAACCTGCGCTGACCCTCCAACCCGTGAAACAGAAAGTCCAACATTAATTGAAGGCCTGACACCGGCAAAAAACAGACTCGGTTCAAGGTATATCTGCCCATCGGTAATAGATATAACATTTGTCGGGATATAGGCAGATACATCACCTGCCTGTGTCTCAATAATCGGCAACGCTGTCAGAGATCCTGCGCCTAATTCATCATTTAGCTTGGCAGCACGCTCAAGGAGTCGAGAATGGTTATAAAAAATATCGCCGGGAAATGCCTCGCGTCCCGGAGGTCGTCTCAAAAGCAAAGAAACCTGACGATATGCAACAGCCTGTTTTGAAAGATCATCATATATTATTAATGCATGCTGCCCTTTATCACGAAAATATTCACCGATGGCGCATCCTGAATAAGGAGCAATATACTGCAAAGTCGCGGGATCACTGGCGCATGCTGTTACAATGGTTGTATATTCCATGGCCCCATGCTTTTCAAGAATGGCATGGACCTGGGCAACCGTTGATTTTTTCTGGCCGCATGCAACATAAATGCAATATACATCTTTACCTTTTTGATTAATGACAGCATCGACTCCGATTGCTGTTTTTCCGATCTGCCGGTCACCGATGATAAGTTCGCGCTGGCCACGGCCGACAGGCACCATTGCATCCACAGACTTAAGTCCCGAGTACATGGGTTCATGCACTCCCTTTCGCTCAATAACGCCTGGCGCAACCATCTCAACCCTTCGAAACTCTTTTGCATCAAGAGGCCCCTTGCCATCAAGAGGCTCGCCAACAGATGATAAAACGCGCCCAAGAACAGCTTCTCCAACAGGCACCTGAGCAATACGCCCGGTACGCTTGACCATATCGCCCTCTTTAATATGGATATCTTCACCCATAATGGCGACACCCACATTATCTTCTTCGAGGTTCAATACAAGTCCCAGAATATTGCCTGGAAATTCAACAAGTTCCAGTGCCATAGCTTTTTCAAGCCCATATACTCTGGCGATCCCATCACCTACCGACAACACAATGCCTGTCTCGCTTAACTCGACCTTCTTGTCATAGTCGGTAATCTGCTCTCTAATAATTTGACTTATTTCTTCGGCTTTTAATTCCATTAGACACTCTCACCCCTTTTTAAAGATTCTCTCATATCGAGTAATTGTGTTTTGACGCTTCCGTCTAAAACAAGATCCCCTATCCTGGTAACAATTCCGCCGATAAGTTCAGGATCCTGTTCAACCTCCAGCATAACGTCCTTACCTGTCCTTTTCGACAAAGCGCTGCGAATTTTCTCAACGGTTTCAGATGATAGCTCGGTAGCCGAAACCAGACTGGCACGCGCAATACCTTTTAACTCATCAGCCAGCTTTTGATAAAACTCACTGATATTACTCAAAAACCCAATCCTTCCCTTGTCAAACAGCAACAGAAGATATGACGACATAATCTTGGTAGGATTTAGCTTATTAACAATTGCCTTTAAAACTTTTCTCCGGCCTTCAACGTCATAAAGAGGATTACAAATTGCCTGCTCAAGCTCCGGCTCCTTCTGAATCAAACCTGAAATCTGATCAAGTTCATCTCTATAAGTTTCAGCCTGACCGTCATCTTTGCCAATAAGCAAAAGCGCCCTAGCATAACGCCGTGCAACAGTTAAATTCTTCATTATGCCACCACCTTCTCTAAATATTCATCTACAAGTCTATCCTGATCTTCAGTTATAATTTTGCTTTTAATAATCTCTTCGGCCTTTAAAAGGGCCTTTTCAGATATCTCTTCCTGAAGATTTGCCTTGGCCTGTTTGAATTCATGTTCAATATTTCTTTTGGCCTGTTCCTCAAGTTTTACAGCTTCGGTTTCTGCTTCCTCAAGTATCCTGGCTTTAGCCTCATTTCCCTGCTTAATATATTCATCAACAATCTTCTCAGCCTCCTTATCTAACAGGGAAAGCTTTTCATTATATTCAACCAGCTTTTTCTCGGCATCCTTTTTCTTTGCTTCCAGTTCGTCTATCTGATCCTTTATACCTTTAATCCGTGCATTAAGCCCCTGGGCCACAGGTTTGCGTAAAAGAAAAAACAGGGCCACAAATAAAACAGTAAAATTCATGACCTTGTAAGTATCAGTAGCCACCCAACCCTTTGAGCCATGCTCTTCTTCAGATGAACTCCAGGCAACTCCGGAAAACATCAAAAGTGCAACGACAACTGTCATAACTGCAATTAAATTACGCTTCCGGCTAATACCAGGCTCTTTTTTATTAAACAGTTTCATAATTAAAAAGCCCTCCCCAGAATCTTTTGACCAATAGCGTTTGCAAATGAATCAAGTTCTTGCAGCAATGACTCACTAACGCTCTCTACATCCTTCGCGATTTTTGTGCGAATCTCCGCCAAGTCTGCCTGGGCCTTTTTATTTATTTTTTCAATTACCTCGCTTTCTTCATCAGCGGCTTGCTGCAACAAAACCCCTTTTTCAGCCAATCCCTTAGCCTTTGCCTCCTTAATTCCCAGATTAAAGGCGCCGTCTTTCTCCTTTATATCCTTACCGACCATATCGATTCTCTGCTCAAGACCGGTAATTTTTTCCCCTCTTTGGATCAAGACCTTCCGAATCGGCTTATACACAATAAGATTCAGAACAAATATCAAAAAAATAAAATTGACGATCTGTATAAAAAGTGATCCATCAATACTAACCATAAGAAATCCTCCGTCACATTATGAACCCTTTGCAAAACGTCCCCTTTTGCCCGATTACTGCGTCAGACTCAAATTTCAATCCTCGAAATATTCAATATATTTCTCCGGTTGAAATTTTTGCCTTCCTTGTACTCGAACAAAATTGAACATTTTTCAAAGGTCTCATTATTTATATTATTATAAAACATATAAAAACCATCTTTATGACTCCGGCGTTGTATAGCACCCACAACAGCATATTGTCAAAGGTTTTTTTTAATTTTTATTTGCCTTTAAATTATTAAGCTTTTTAGTGGAATCTATAGGCTTTTCTGATGAAAATCCCCTGTTTTTCATGCTGCATTTTCCCTTAAACACTGCGCCGGCTTCAATTAAAATAACATTTGTCTGAATATCACCAATAACACGGCCAGGAGGATAAATTTCAATCCTGTTGTTTGCTTTTATACTGCCTTTAATCTCACCCATAATGATTGCCTTGTCAACAACAATCTCTGAATCGACAACCGCTTTTTCTGCTACGATGACCGTGCCTCCATTACTGCAAATCTTACCTTTAACCTTTCCATCTATCCTTATAGTACCCCGAAATTCGATTTTTCCTTCAATATCGGTATCAAAACCCAAAAAAGTGTTTATCGAGTCTACCTTTTTCTTTTTTCCTTTTTTCATATATACCTCAAATTACAGACCTCGTTAAAATATATGTAACCGTTCACGGTTCAGAGGTCAATTACTTTGCGATTTTCTTCATTTTTTCTGCTTTTAACCTAAGTTGAGCGATTTATTGCGAAGATATGTGCCGAGATCTTGATGCATAAGGGTTTGCGAAAACCACAGGCATACCCGTGGATATGTCGAGGATTTTCGCGAATCCTTGATGCGCA
>JAYENE010000259.1:0-3153 GCA_034721935.1 Thermodesulfobacteriota bacterium | reverse complement strand
CAAAGGTAATCATTGATTAAAATCGAATTCACCCGGGTCTCATTTTTGGCAGGGGTGTTTTGGAAATCGCGCTCTCCGAGGCGTAGGCTCTACGAGCCGGAGGCCAGTCAGCATTGATAAATGCCATGTGTGTGCTCTTTTTGGCGTTTGAGTGTGCCAGCGCAAAAAAGCTTTTTAGAAATTTTAGATAGTTTGCTTTGGATAGTCCTGATATGCCATCAGGATCGTAATTGTTTGATTGCTTTTTAAAATAAGGCGGATCAAAAATAATCAGATCAGGTTTGGTTTTACCTTTTATCGGCCATTTTAAATTGATGATATCCAGAAACATAGGTTCAATTTCCGATCTTGTATCCGGCCGATCGTCCATGTCAAAGCTCCAGCATTTCCGGTTAAACGCTTTGGCAGGTGTCAGCCACCACTCCACCACCTGCCATGGGATCAAACACCAGATCGTTCTGATTGGAAAAATAATACAGGATGTGTGCAATCATTTGGGCAGGGATTCGACCGGGCCAGTCATCTCCGAAACGTTTATCACCCCAGTGAAATACGCTTCGCTTTTGTTGAATTTGCTTTGCTGTCATTGTCATGAATTCAACCTGGCAAGCTGTCATTGACATGAATTTCACGGGGTAAACAATCATTCCAGTTTCACAGGTCCCATGTCCGCAGTCCCCAGTTAAGTTCTTTGAATCTATCAAGATCGCTTTTGCCCTCCAACGCAATGGACCAGACTATCGGCTCAGTCCACCCCCCAGCACGATCTTCCGGACCTACGGGGCAGGCATGCTTTTCAGCCACTTGGGAGACTGTAAAACCTCTCGATAAATTAGCTTTTGGCTGATTTGCCAATTCTGGCATTTTGGCCAAATGATTACGAATCGTTTCTCTTGCTTGCCCTAACCTCTTTGCAATCCTTTCCTGTGGAATCTCAAGCCGGTTCATGCGAAATATCTTGAGGTCCAATTCCATCTGGGTTGCTGCCCTGAGATCGGCGATATAGGAATCTACTGCCTGTCTGGAACGGCCGATGGCCGTTCCAATCTCAGAAGAGGTCAGACTGGGATTGTTCTGAAATGCCCGTCTCGCAGTTTTTCTTGTCTCCTCTTCCGTTAGCTGCCGGGGGCCTATGGCCTTTTTGGCTGCATACAGCAGCGGATCGACTCCATCTAAATTTTTTATGATGACTTCTGGCTCTGCAGTTCCTGTTGCCTTGTAAGCGCTCCATCTGTGGACACCATCCAATATACGATATTTTCCAGTCACATCATAATGGGCTTGAACCTCAATCGGATCAAACTTGAAACCATCCCTGATATTTTCGGCAAATATGCCGACACGTTTTTGATCAACCCCGTCTCGCGGGTATATCTCTTCATCCAGTATGATTTCTGAGATCGGTATCTTGGTTGTTGCTTTTATCATGGCCTTTGAGAGAATGTCCCTTGCTATATTGGGCATTTATCGTACTTAACTTATCACCTGAATTTTGCACAGGCAGGTAAAATCTTGTTTATCCCTGACCCAGACCTGGTTTTGCAGGGCAGGTGTACACAACTCCAGTCAGAACATTTTACAGCTATCCAAGTAAATTGTAAGGAAGTTGCGCCAGGGCAGGCCTGTTATCCTGTCAGACTCTTTTTCAAAAGGCTAAATTGTTACAAAATTAATTGTGAATAACGAACCCAAAACCCTTGAACCTTGAACTTCTTAACCCTTTAAGAATAAACGCTAATAATCCTTTTAATTATCATGGATGTTGAAATATCGGGAACAACGGCAACCCTTACCACCTTGCCGCCGTCAGCCTTTACAAAATCAGCTCCTATTATTTTATCTTCGTCCCAGTCCTCTCCCTTGACAAGAACATCCGGCTTTATTGCCTGAATCAGCCTTAAAGGGTCGGGCTCATCAAAAAAAACAATATAATCAACGCACCACAGGCCGGCAAGAACCTCCGCTCTTTGATCCTGGTACACGATCGGCCTGTTTTTCCCTTTGATCGATTTTACCGATTTATCGGAATTTATGCCCACTATTAGGATTTCACCTTCCGACCTTGCTGCTGCGAGATAACGCACATGACCGGCATGCATGATATCAAAACATCCATTGGTAAAAACCACCTGCTTGCCGGACCTGCGAAGAGGCGCAATTCTGTTGATAAGCTCTTTTACCTCCACAATTTTAGAAATCATATGTATCAGGCATCCTTTCATTCAGGCAGGGAATTTTACGCCTGAATTCAGATAGTTGTACAAGGTCTATTTCAGAGCTTATTACACATTCCCTGTCTTCGGCCCTGGCAAGAATTTCTCCAAACGGAGAAACCAGCAGAGAACGGCCTCCGTATTCGATGCTGTTTTCCATCCCGAGCCTGTTTGCCGCCACCATAAAGATCTGGTTTTCAATAGCCCTTGCCCGCAGGAGAATATCCCAGTGCATGATACGTTCTAAAGGCCATTGGGCCGACGTTAGAATTAACAGGGCGCCTGAAAGAGTAAGGGTGCGGCAAAGTTCAGGGAATCTGAGATCATAGCATAGCATCAGGCCCACAGGACCCGCAGAAGTGTCACAAACTACGGCCCTGTTACCCGCACAAAAATATTTATCCTCTTGTGTATGGGAAAAGAGATGAATTTTTCTGTAGGTATTGATAACGCCTCTGTCCCCATCAATAAGATACATGGTATTGAAAATATCGTTTCCTGATGATTCAGGCAGAGAGCCAGCTATGATCATGTTGTATCTCGATGCTATCATGGTAAGTTCATCAATAATATTATCTGTTTTTTCAGCATGCTTGCCGAGATTTTTATTATCAAAACCGCATGACCACATTTCAGGAAGAAGGGCGATCTTTGCATCCAGAGCTTTGAGTTGATCTATGCCTTTGAGCGCCGAGGATAGATTTGACTCAATATTTCCCGGCCTGACATCAAATTGCACAACGCCTGCCTTGAAAGGTTGTCTGGTTTTCATATTATTATCCTGCAACCATACATAGACTTTACCATTATCTGAATAACCCCCATGCCCTATCGGGCACAACAAAGAATGAAACACTTGCTAAATTACAAAGTTGAAGTTATAAATTCCTGAGTAGCCAAATGGAGGTCGAAATACAAATGCAGCCATAGAGCGCGATAA
>JAYENE010000258.1:4753-13063 GCA_034721935.1 Thermodesulfobacteriota bacterium | reverse complement strand
CAAAGAACTTAATACTGGCTAATGGAAGGATCTGTGGCTGGGATTAAAAAAATGAATGATAAACTTGAAAGAAGAAAATGTGAGCGTTATATAATAAAGTTTTCTCTCGAAGTGTCTGCTCAGGATCTTGCTGGAAAAAAATACAGGGAAAAAACTGCTCTCAAAAATATTTGCAGAGATGGAGCGCAGTTTGTAACAAAGTCAAGCAACAAGTATTATCCGGGCCAGCAACTAAAATTTAGCATTCATTTGCCTGATACCGACAAAGTAAATGCCCAAATGACAGGGAAAGCAACTGTCATCCGGATAGATCAGCCTGATAAATCGCAAATAAACAATGAAGGCAAAGAAATTGCTGTAACAATCAAAATCGACTCCCCATTTTATTTTAAAAAAATTAATATAAAAGCAAGCTAATTCATAAAAAATCCCTGGCAAATCATCATCAAACATGAAATCAAAGTACGAAGACTCCAGAAGTTTCAACGGTAAAACACTTGTTGTGTTAGCCTTATCAGGAATCATTCCCTACCTCCTGATGATCTATCTTGTTGTTTATGGTAAAATAATTTTAAGTGATACTATAATGATCTTTTTCGCATTAGCCATCTTTTGCGGTTTAACGGGCTTTGTGATTATTAGAAGATCTGCCGATCAACTTGGTTACCTGTCCAAAGAAACCGGCAGTATTAAAACCGGAAAAAAGGATGGGCCGATCCAGCTCAATGCCGATCAGGAATTAAATGATATAGCCGACAATTTCAATGCAATACTCAAAAACTTACATAATACCGACAGGAAAATGAAAGATCAATCTTTACAGCTTATGCTCTATGCCGAAGAGCTTTCTTCATCCTGTAAAAAATTAAAAGAAGAGGAACAATTAAAAAAACAGTTAAGCATGTATGTGGGGGAACACCTCGTAGACAAGTTGATTGCTTCAAAAAGCAACATGTTTTTTGAAGATGAAAGAAAGGAAGTAACCATACTTTTTGCAGACATCAGGTCTTTTACATCAATTGCCGAAAAATTGCCGGCTGAAGAGGTTGTGGCTATGCTTAACTTTTTTTTTAACGGTATGGTTGACATTGTTTTTAAAAATAACGGCGTATTGGATAAATTTATCGGCGACCAGATTATGGCGGTATTTACGAGCATTTCTTATCAAACAAGCGGCCCTGTCGATGCCGTTAAAGCGGCAATAGAAATGCAGAATGCAACGGCAGATTTGATGAAAGTAAGAGTTGATGAAGGTAAAGAGGCGTTTGAGATAGGAATAGGAATCAACACCGGCAATGTTATTCTTGGAAACGTTGGGTCTAAAAATCGAATGAGCTTTACAGCTATAGGCGATTGCGTCAACGTTGCTTCAAGATTAGAGCAACTGGCAAAAGGCGGTGAAATAATTATCGGCGAAAAAACCTTTCTCCAGGCGCGGAAAAATTTCCGCATGCAGGAAAAGGCAGAAATATTTATTAAAAACAAAATCAAGCCGGTAGCCTGTTATAAAGTCTTAAGGTGAGACCTTTGAAAAACGTTCAATTAAGGTAATAAATTTTGCATCTACTGAAAAACAAAAAAAATATAGGATGGTGGACACAGGGAACGTCTGAGCCTGAGGCTGAAGATGATGCGGTTAAAAAAGCGATCGCCCGGGTTACAGAACCTGTATTCCTGCTGAACATGGACGGTCGGCTTGCTGCAGGCAGGGGCGGAACAATTACTATCGGCGATTTAACGGAGGCAGACGCGGTGACTCATTCTCTTTGCGCGTATTCCCCGCCGCTTCCTCCTGAAAATCTGGGCGATCCTTATTTTAAAAAAAAACACAATCTTCGCTATGCCTATATCGCAGGAGCAATGGCCAACGGAATAACTTCTGTCAGGATGGTTAAAGAAACCGGCTTTGCACAAATGCTGGGATTTTTCGGCGCCGCGGGACTTCCCCTGAATAAAATAGAGGCGGCAATCTGTGATCTTAAAAAACACAACCTGCCTTTTGGCTTTAATCTTATCCACAGCCCAAACGACCCTGAGCTTGAGGCCGCGGTTGTAAGTCTCTATTTAAAGCACGAAATAAGGCTTGTCAGCGCCTCTGCATATCTTGACCTCACTCTGCCACTTGTTTACTTTCGTGTGCATGGAATACATAATGATCAAAACGGCAATATAGTATGTCCAAACAGGATAATTGCTAAGGTATCACGGGTTGAAGTCGCCAGAAAATTCCTTTCACCTCCGCCGGAAAAACTTTTAACCCGGCTTGTTGAAAGAAAAATGATTACAACACAGGAGGCAGCCCTTGCAGCTTTGATCCCCATGGCCGAGGATCTGACAGCAGAAGCCGATTCCGGCGGCCATACAGACAACAGGCCTGCTATTACATTATTGCCTACCATGCTTGCGCTTCGTGATAAAATCGCCGAAAAATACAGATATACAACTCCCCTTTGCGTGGGACTTGGCGGAGGAATCGCAACCCCTTATTCAGTGGCCGCGGCATTTGCAATGGGCGCTGCCTACATTCTAACCGGCTCCATCAACCAGTCCTGTATTGAGGCCGGCACATCGGAAACTGTTCGTCAAATGCTTTCAGAGGCCGGTCAGGCAGATGTAACCATGGCGCCGGCTGCTGATATGTTTGAAATGGGAGTAAAGGTTCAGGTATTAAAACGAGGAACTATGTTTCCTTTCCGCGCCTTGAAGCTTTACGATCTTTACAGCATGCACGAAAGTTATGAAAGCATACCTGAAAAGCAAAGGCGTGTTCTGGAACATGACCTTTTCCGTTGCAGTTTTGAAGAAAGCTGGGGCCAGACAAAAGGTTTTTTCCTCAGACATGATCCAAAACAGATCGAGCTGGCTGAAAAGGATCCAAAGCACAAGATGGCCCTTGTCTTTCGATCCTATCTGGGACAAAGTTCGTCCTGGGCAACAACAGGAAATCCTTCACGAAAAATGGATTACCAGATCTGGTGCGGCCCTGCCATAGGCGCCTTTAATGAATGGGTAAAAGGATCATTTCTCGAAAACGCGGAAAACCGCAAAACAGTCGCCATTGCAATGAATCTTCTTTATGGCGCCTCGGTTGTGACACGAGCCAGCCTGCTTCGCAGCTATGGGGTAACACTACCGGCAAATGCAGGCAGCTTCTCTCCCATGGAGCTTTCAGAAATATACAGGCTTATATAAAGAAAGGTTCAGAGTTCATGGTTTACAGTTGCTCGTTGCTGGTTGCTCACAGCCTTCAGCCTGACAACCTAACCTGCTCACCTGCTCACCTGCTCACCTGCTAATCTTCTAATCTTCTAATCCTCTAATCCTCTAATCCTAACACTTTTCAAAAATTTATTGCGAACCCCTGTAATATTTAACATTTTAACCTGAATTGTCTCCGGCCCAGGCGCCTTGTTATCAGGTTGTTTAATCATTGTTTCCACATAGAACTCTTCACGCACCTGCCGGCCTTTGTAATCCACAGGCCTGTCAGAAATTATTCCCCTGATTTTATAATAAAAATCAAGGTGTTCTACAGATAGGCTGTTTTCATAAATATAAATAGTATATCTATAAATCGCCTTATTTATAATATCTGAAGTTTTTGAGTCCCCCTTATCAAGAAAATAAAATCCATTATCCACAAGCCAGCCATGCAAATCTTTCAGGATTTGCTTTGCCTCTGGAATAGTAAATTTCATATAAGCCACGAGATAACCGCCAAGAAAGACTGTAAAAGCGCCGTCAGGGCTATATTGTCTTGCGTATCCGGATTGCATCCCCCCTAAAGGGTCCGGAGGGAGAAATTCCCTTGACCACCGCTTCCATTTGGCAAGGTTTATTTCCAATTTTCTTGACAATTCTCTGTTTGTATAATATCTTATCATAATTCCGTCTTGATTACTTGTTATATCAATATATCAACTTAAATAATCTTGTCAAGTTCTTGCAAATATCTTTGTAACCGTTCAGGGGTTCAGGGTTCAGAGGTTCAGGGTTATTTTTCTGCATCGCAGGGCTAACTGCTATGCGCCAATATTTTTAAATGGTTCGATTTTGTGCCTTCTTCATTCAAGATTTACGAATTCCCACTGGGTAGGGATTCAGACCTGCCTGTGCCGGAGTTACTGCACACAGGTTTTCGGTGAACGTTGAACCTCCGAATCCTGAACCTTTGAACCTCTGAACCCTGAACTCTGAACCCTGAACTCTGAACTTTGAACCAATGAAACCAACTGAAAATAAAAACAACCAAAACATTCCGATCGCCATTATCGGCATTGGATGCTTCTTTCCAAAATCTCCGGGATTAAAAGAATATTGGCGCTTAATATTTCAAGGCAAAGACGGCATAAGCGAAGTTCCAAAATCACACTGGAATCCTGAAGATTACTTTAACAAAAATCCAAAAAAACCCGACCATGTTTACTGCAGGCGGGGCGGTTTTCTTTCCCCTGTTTCATTTGACCCAACCGAATTTGGCATTCCTCCGTCTTCCCTTGAAGCAACAGATACTTCACAAATTCTCAGCCTTATGGCCGCAAAAACAGCTCTTGATGACGCAGGCTACTGGAAAGGCAAAAACTTCAACAGAGATAAAACAAGCGTAATACTTGGAATAACCGGAACCCAGGAACTTGTTATCCCTCTGGGCGCAAGACTTGGATATCCAAAATGGCGCAAAGCTCTTCTTGATTCAGGAATCTCTGCTGAAAAGGCCCAGGAAATAATTGAGCGAATATCCGATTCATATGTTTCGTGGCAGGAAAACTCCTTTCCCGGCCTTCTTGGAAATGTCGTGGCAGGAAGAATATGCAACCGGCTCGACTTAGGCGGCACTAACTGCGTGGTTGACGCTGCATGCGCCAGCTCGATGAGCGCGATACACCTTGCGGTGATGGAGCTTATCTCAGGCCGTTCAGACATGGCTCTCACCGGCGGAGTGGATACTTTAAACGATATCTTTATGCATATGTGCTTTTCCAAAACACATATTTTGTCTCCTACAGAAGACATCAGGCCCTTTTCAAGGGATGCGGATGGAACCGTGCTTGGAGAAGGAGTCGGGATAGTTGTTCTTAAAAGGCTTGAAGATGCTGAAAAAGATAAAGACAAAATCTACGCTGTAATAAAGGGCATTGGCTCGTCAAGCGACGGCAAATCGCAGAGCATATATACGCCCAGGTCCGAAGGACAGGCAAAAGCGCTTCGCACAGCTTATATGAACGACGGAATAGATCCCGCCACTATTGGCCTGATCGAAGCCCACGGCACCGGCACCAGGGTCGGAGACATGGCGGAATTTCAGTCTCTATGTCAGGTCTTTGGGGAATCAAACACAAATAAAAACATATCATCAAATATTCTTAATTCCAGCAAGTGTGCTCTTGGATCAGTCAAGTCGATGATCGGCCACACCAAGGCCGCGGCCGGAGCAGCCGGCCTGATCAAGGCCGCGCTGTCTCTTTATCACAAGGCCCTGCCGCCGACATTGAAAGCCGATAACCCTGCTCTGGAATTAAGAATAGACGAATCCCCTTTTTATTTAAACACAGAAACCAGGCCATGGCTCTCAAAAAAGGGGCATCCGCGCCGCGCGGGTGTCAGCGCTTTTGGATTTGGCGGAAGTAATTTCCATATTCTTATGGAAGAAGATAAATCTAAAAAAAGGAATATTTCATGGGACGGATCAATTGAAATCGTTGCCCTGTCCGCTTCAAGCAAAAACGGGCTTGTTAAGCTCGTGAGCAGCCTGAAAAACTCCATTGACAAAGGAATGTCAAATAAAGAGTTTTCAAAAACAGCCTCTGATACCAGGACTGATTTTTCATTTAATGATCAGCACAGGCTTATGTTTGTCATTAAGCAGCCTCTTAATTCTTCCGGATACACATCCCGGCTTTTTGATGAGGCATTGGATGCGCTTAGCGCAAACAAGCAGAAAGGTGTGTGGAACCTGCAAAATATCTATTATGGAGGCCCTGATTATATCAACCCTGAAAACCGCGGCAAAATCGCATTTATGTTTCCCGGCCAGGGCAGTCAATATACGCAAATGGGATGCGAGCTTGTTTGCTGCTTTCCGGAAGCCCTTGAGGTCATGGAAATTGCAAACAGCAAATATAAGCTTGCCGGTTGTCTATCCGATTATATCTATCCTTTTCCAGCTCAAACAGATAAAGATGCTTTAAAAAACACAGAGATCGCCCAGCCGGCCATCGGCGCTGTAAGCCTGGCAATGCTTAATATCCTTCAAGGATTCGGCATAAAACCTGATGCCACATGCGGACACAGCTATGGGGAACTGCCTGCCCTTTATGCCGCAGGATGGATGGATATCGACACCCTTTTTGACCTTTCATTTGCCCGCGGCAATTTAATGGCTTCGGCCGGACGCAATAAAGACAACAGCGGTGCGATGCTGGCAGTAAAGGCGCCGGTTAATGAACTTGAGAACCTGATTAACAGCTCAGAGACAAACGTAATCCTTGCCAACAAAAACAGCCCAAACCAGGGGGTTCTGTCCGGCCCTGCTGAATCAATTGCCCTGGCCGACAAGATATGCAGACAAAAAGGGTTTAAAACAATAAAACTTTCCGTGTCTGCCGCTTTTCACAGCTCTCTGATAAAGGATGCTCAGAAGCCGTTTGCACAACTTGTACAAAATGCAGATATTGTTCCATCAGAGGTGCCTGTCTTTTCCAATACAACGGGAATGCCTTACCCTGCTGATTCTATCAAGGCAAAGGGCTTGCTTAGCGGGCAAATTTTATCTCCGATAGATTTTGTGAGCGAAATCGAAAATCTATTAAAAGCCGGTATTCGCACATTTGTGGAGATCGGCCCGGGATCCGTGCTGACAGGTCTTGTTAAATCAATATTAAAAGGTCAAAATTTTCAGGTGGTTTCTACGGACAGCTCTCGCGGAAAAGGATCAGGAGTTATGGATCTCGCAAAAACACTTAGCCTTCTTGCCTCTCTTGGTCATAATGTTAATTTAAACAGATGGGAAGATCCTATCAGAGAAACCCAAAAACAGCTTATGAGCATACCTGTTTCAGGAGCAAACTACAGGCCAAAGCCAAAACAAAGGAACAAAACAACAAAAGCTACTAAAAAACTTATAACCGGCATACATCCGGAAACTCAGACAAATCAAAACACAGTTTCAACGCAAAACCAGAATAAATCGGATAAACCTATGGCCATAAATACAAATAAAAAAAGTATGATTACAAACAAAACAGGGCAACCCGATCTGATTACAGACGCTTTAAAAACGGTCCAGGAAGGGCTGAAATCGATGCAGGCTCTTCAACTGCAAACCGCTGAAACTCATAAAAAATTTCTGGAAACCCAGTCAGAGGCAGGCCGCATGCTGCAAAATATGATGGAAAATACCAGGCGCATGGCTGAAGCTTCTGTGGGACTTAAACTGGAAATTGGAAAATGGGAACTGGGAACTGGGAACTGGGAAGAAGCTGAAAGCAAGGAAGAAGCTGAAAGCAAGGAAGAAGCTGAAAGCTCAAAGCTCAAAGCTCAAAGCAAGGTAAAAGCTGAAAGCTCAAAGCTGAAAGCTCAAAGCGAGGAAGAAGCTGAAAGCTCAAAGCTCAAAGCTGGGAACCGGGAGTCAGAATCATCAACGGGCAACCAGCAACGGGCAACCAGTAACGAGCAACAAGCAACCAGCAACCAGCAACCAGCAACAATCAACAATCAACAAGATGAGTCTGAGGTCAACAATCAGCAATCAGCAATCAACAATAATATGCTCGAAGTGGTCAGTAACCTCACAGGATATCCTGTTGAAATGCTTAATCTTGACATGGATATTGAAGCAGATCTTGGTATTGATTCCATAAAAAGGGTGGAAATACTTTCTGCAATCGAAGAAAAAATGCCTGATCTGCCTTCTGTTTCGCCTGAAATTATGGGCAAATTGAAAACGCTTGGCCAGATCGCAGAGCACTTGTGCAAAACCGCAAAACCTGATGCAAAAACCCAGGATGCTGTGATAAAAGCTCAAAGCTCAAAGCTCAAAGCTCAAAGCAAGGCGGAAGCTCAAAGCTCAAAGCAGAAAGCTGGGAACCAGGGGTCAGAATCCGAAATCAAACAACCTGCCGCGACCTGCTGCGACGTATCGCTATCACGGCGAGCGGGCGCGAACACGGCGGGTCAGCAATCAACAATCAACAATAATATGCTCGAAGTGGTCAGTAACCTCACAGGATATCCTGTTGAAATGCTTAATCTTGACATGGATATTGAAGCAGATCTTGGTATTGATTCCATAAAAAGGGTGGAAATACTTTC